>NZ_JBDJLK010000083.1:0-23439 GCF_039673335.1 Pseudomonas sp. TWI929 | reverse complement strand
GGCCCCCCCCCCCCCAAATTTCCTCCCCACCTTATTTTTGGGGGGGGGGGGCGCCCCCCCACTTCCCCACCCCACGGCCGCTCCCACAGGCCGCTCCTACACAGGGTTTGGTGTCGCCTGTCAGGAAGGCGAACGCATCATGTCGTACAGTTCGTTAAGCAATTTGCGCCGGCTGAACACCAGCTGCCAGCGGTGCCCGCCCAGCTGGCGCCACAGGCGCGCGGCGCGGATGCCGGCCAGTAGCAGGGCGCGGATCTTCGAGGCGTTGCTGGCCTGCTGCAGAAAGCGCATGTCGCCGTGCACCTGGATGCGCTGGCGCAAGGTGCTGAGGGTGTCCTGGTACAAGGCTCCACTGGAAGCGATGACGTTTTCGTGAACCAGGCCGAAATGGTCGGCCTGCGACTGGATTTGCGGCAAGCGGTTGCCGATGGTGTCGAGCAGGTCGCCACGCTTGTTCAATTGGCGCTCCAGGCCCAGCATCGACAGGGCATAGCGCAGCGGCTCACGCTGCAGGCTGCTGGGGTCGCGCTCAAGGGCGCCGACCAGCGCGCGGTAGCCGTCGCGCAGGTTCAGGTCGTCACCGCCGAACACCTCCAGGGTGTCCTTGGGATCACGCACCAGCAGGCTGCCGAGCATGCAGCCGATGTTGGCCTCACTGGCCTGGCCGGTGCGGGCGATGCGGTCGACCAGTACGGCGGCTTGAAATACGCCGCCCAGGGCAATCAATTGCTCCTGCAGGTTGCTCATGCGCGCGGGCTCCACGGCTCGGCCGCTTCGATCACGCCGCCGCCCAGGCATACCTCACCGTCGTAGAACACCACCGACTGGCCAGGGGTGACGGCGCGCTGAGGCTCGTCGAACACCGCGCGGTAGCCGCTTTCGGTCAGCTCCAGGGTGCACTGCTGGTCGCTCTGGCGGTAGCGCACCTTGGCGGTGAGCTGGCGCGGGCTGCTGAGGTCGATCGGGTTGACCCAGAAGATTTCCGAGGCGAGCAGGGCGCGGGAGAACAGCCACGGGTGCTCGTTGCCCTGGCCGACCACCAGCACGTTGCGGGCCAGGTCCTTGTGCAGCACGTACCACGGCTCGTCACCGGCGTCTTTCAAGCCGCCAATGCCCAGGCCCTGGCGCTGGCCGATGGTGTGGTACATCAGGCCGTGGTGGCGGCCGATTACTTCACCTTCGGTGGTTTCGATGTCGCCCGGCTGCGCCGGCAGGTACTGCTTGAGGAAGTCGCTGAAGCGGCGCTCGCCAATGAAGCAGATGCCGGTGGAATCCTTCTTCTTGGCGGTGGCCAGGCCGTGCTTTTCGGCGATGGCGCGTACTTCGGGCTTTTCCAGCTCGCCAACCGGGAACAGGGTGCGGGCGATTTCCTTGCCGCCGACGGCATGCAGGAAGTAGCTCTGGTCCTTGTTCGGGTCCAGGCCCTTGAGCAGCTCGGTCAGCTCGCCAGTGTCGCGGCGGCGCACGTAGTGGCCGGTGGCGATCAGGTCGGCACCCAGCGACAGGGCATAGTCGAGGAATGCCTTGAACTTGATTTCGCGGTTGCAGAGGATGTCCGGGTTGGGCGTGCGGCCGGCCTTGTACTCTTCAAGGAAGTGCTCGAACACGTTGTCCCAGTATTCGGCGGCGAAGTTGGCGGTGTGCAGCTTGATGCCGATGCGGTCGCACACAGCCTGGGCGTCGGCCAGGTCTTCACGGGCGGTGCAGTATTCGGTGCCGTCGTCTTCTTCCCAGTTCTTCATGAACAGCCCTTCCACCTGGTAGCCCTGCTCGATGAGCAAAAGGGCGGAGACGGAAGAGTCCACGCCGCCGGACATGCCGACGATGACGCGGGTCTTGGCGGGGTCTTTGAGTGCTGGGCTGGTCATGGGTACCGGTGTGTATCAAGGGGGAAAAACGCCAATTCTATCAAACCCGCAGCGTTGCGTCAGTCGCGCAACAGGTCCAGGCTGTGCAGTGGGCCTTTGAGGTAGTCGTCGAGGCAGCGGGGCACCAGCTCGCTGCGCCAACGGGCGGGGTCGGCCAGCAGCTCTTCGCGGGTCAGCCACACGGCGCGGACGATGTCGCTGTCCAGGGCCAGGTCGGCATGGTGGCGCACGGGGCGGGCGGCAAAGCAGATACGCTGGTAGGTCACGCCGTTGCTGGGGGCGGTGTACAGGTAGATGCCGACCACGCCAGTGAGCTCGACTTCCCAGGCGGTTTCTTCCAGGGTTTCGCGCAGCGCGGCCTGGGGCAGGGTTTCGTTCGGTTCGAGGTGGCCGGCGGGCTGGTTGAGCACGTGCTGGTTGGCTTTGAATTCCTCGACGAAGAGGAACTTGCCGTCGTGTTCGACAATGGTGGCGACAGTGATGTGGGGTTGCCAGGTCATGAACAGCTCCTTGAAGGCTTGCATGACCCCTGTAGGAGCGGGTTCACCCGCGAATGCGGTAGTGAATCCACTGACGCATTCGCGGGTAAACCCGCTCCTACAAAGGCCCATGCAGGCCGCCAGAAATCATTTATCCAGAAAGCACAAACCCCGGTGCGTGGCCGGGGTTTGTGCTGTTACTTCAAGCGAACCTTACAGGGCGGCAATTGCGCTGTTCAGGGTCTGGCTTGGGCGCATCACCTTGGCGGTCAGCTCGGCATCCGGGGCGTAGTAGCCACCGATGTCGGCTGGCTTGCCCTGAACGGCGTTGAGCTCGGCGACGATAGTCTCCTCGTTCTCGGTCAGGGTCTTGGCCAGTGGCGCGAAGCGTGCCTGCAGGGCAGCGTCGTCGTTCTGCGCAGCCAGGGCCTGGGCCCAGTACAGGGTCAGGTAGAAGTGGCTGCCGCGGTTGTCGATACCGCCGACTTTGCGCGATGGCGACTTGTTGGTGTCGAGGAACTTGCCGGTAGCCTGGTCCAGGGTGTTGGCCAGCACTTTGGCGCGCGGGTTGTCGTAGGTGTTGCCCAGGTGCTCCAGGGAAGCGGCCAGGGCCAGGAATTCACCCAGCGAGTCCCAACGCAGGAAGTTCTCTTCAACCAGCTGCTGTACGTGCTTCGGTGCCGAACCGCCGGCGCCGGTTTCGAACAGGCCACCGCCGTTCATCAGCGGCACGATCGACAGCATCTTGGCGCTGGTGCCCAGTTCCATGATCGGGAACAGGTCGGTCAGGTAGTCGCGCAGCACGTTGCCGGTCACCGAGATGGTGTCCTTGCCTTCGCGGATGCGGGCCAGGGAGAACTTGATGGCGTCGACCGGGGCCAGTACACGAATGTCCAGGCCAGTGGTGTCGTGATCCTTCAGGTACTTCTGTACCTTCTCGATCATCACACCGTCGTGGGCGCGGGCCGGGTCCAGCCAGAACACCGCAGGGGTGTTGCTCAGGCGGGCGCGGTTGACGGCCAGCTTGACCCAGTCCTGGATCGGCGCGTCTTTGGTCTGGCACATGCGGAAGATGTCACCCGCTTCGACGTTCTGCTCCAGCACGACCTTGCCCTTGCCATCGACCACGCGCACGACACCGTCGGCCTTGATCTGGAAGGTCTTGTCGTGGGAACCGTACTCTTCGGCCTTTTGCGCCATCAGGCCAACGTTCGGCACGCTGCCCATGGTGGTCGGGTCGAAGGCACCGTTGACTTTGCAGTCTTCGATGGTGGCCTGGTAGATACCGGCGTAGCAACGGTCCGGGATCACGGCCTTGGCGTCTTGCAGTTCGCCAGCGGTGTTCCACATCTTGCCCGAGTCACGGATCATGGCCGGCATCGAGGCGTCGACGATCACGTCGCTCGGCACGTGCAGGTTGGTGATGCCTTTGTCGGAGTTGACCATGGCCAGGGCTGGGCGCTCGGCGTACAGGGCCTGGATGTCGGCTTCGATCTCGGCCTGCTTGTCAGCTGGCAGGTCCTTGATGCGGGCGTACAGGTCGCCGATACCGTTGTTGGCGTTGAAGCCCACTTCGGCCAGCGCAGCGGCGTGCTTGGCCAGCACGTCGTTGTAGAACTCTTCGACGATGACGCCGAACATGATCGGGTCGGAGACCTTCATCATGGTGGCTTTCAGGTGCACCGACAGCAGCACGCCGGAGGCCTTGGCATCGGCGATCTGCTCGGCGATGAAGGCTTTCAGGGCTTTGCGGCTCATGGTCGCGCAGTCGATGATTTCGGCGGCTTTGACCGCAGTCTTTTCTTTCAGGACGGTAGTGTTGCCGTCTTTGCCGACCAGCTCGATGCGCAGGCTGTCGTCAGCTTCGATCAGTGCGGCTTTCTCGCTGCCGTAGAAGTCGCCTTGGGTCATGTGGGCAACGTGCGACTTGGAGTCGGCGGCCCAGGCGCCCATCTTGTGCGGGTGCTTGCGAGCGTAGTTCTTGACCGACAGCGGTGCGCGGCGGTCGGAGTTGCCTTCGCGCAGTACCGGGTTCACGGCGGAGCCCTTGATGCGGTCGTAGCGGGCGCGGGACTCTTTTTCTTCCGCGGTGGCCGGCTCGTCGGCGTAGTCAGGGATGTTGAAGCCCTTGCCTTGCAGTTCCTTGATCGCGGCTTTCAGCTGCGGTACCGAGGCGCTGATGTTCGGCAGCTTGATGATGTTGGCTTCAGGGGTGGTAGCCAGCTGGCCCAGTTCCGCCAGGTGATCGCCTACTTGCTTCTCTGCGCCCAGTTGCTCCGGGAAGGCGGCGAGGATACGGCCAGCCAGGGAGATGTCGCGGGTTTCGACGGCGATGTCAGCCGAAGCGGTGAAGGCTTCGACGATCGGCAGCAGCGAGTAAGTGGCGAGGGCGGGGGCTTCGTCGGTGAAGGTATAGATGATCTTGGAACGGGTGGGCATGCGGGTTAACTCTCTGTGTGCTGAGCGTGCTCGAGTCTCGTGGTGCGCAGGGTAGGCGCATCGCCCTGGCAACGCCATGAGCGGAAAGTCGAGAGGCTACGAGCGGTGATGGTGGATGCATCAGTCGAGCGTCAAGTGCTGAACTGCGGTAACAGTCCAGGCTTTGGTGGCCAGGCTTCACTGCCATTCATGGCCTAGGGCGGTCCGCATTTTCCTGGGATTCGCCCCGATGACCCTTCGGTCGCGGCGGAGTATACCAAACCATTCGGGCTAATCAGCAAGGCCAAGTGATATCGGCCCATTTATAAGACCAAAGACTAAGCAGCAATGTGGCGTAATGCCGCACGCCTTGCAGGTCGGCAGATGTGGTTTAGGCTCATTGCAGCGCATGATGTCCAAACCACACCCGACAGCGGAGTAGTGCAAGCATGGGATACCAGAAAATCAAGGTTCCGACCGACGGCACCAAGATCACCGTCAATGCCGACCATTCGCTCAACGTTCCAGATAACCCGATCATTCCTTATATTGAAGGCGACGGCATTGGCGTCGATGTCTCGCCGGTGATGATCAAGGTGGTCGACGCCGCCGTGCAAAAGGCCTACGGCGGCAAGCGCAAGATTGCCTGGATGGAGGTGTACGCCGGCGAAAAAGCCACCCAGGTATACGACCAGGACACCTGGCTGCCGCAGGAAACCCTCGATGCTGTGCGTGATTACGTGGTGTCGATCAAAGGCCCGCTGACCACCCCGGTGGGCGGTGGCATCCGCTCGCTCAACGTGGCCTTGCGCCAGCAGCTCGACCTGTATGTGTGCCTGCGCCCGGTGCTGTGGTTCCAGGGTGTGCCAAGCCCGGTGAAAAAGCCTGGCGACGTCGACATGGTGATCTTCCGCGAAAACTCCGAAGACATTTATGCCGGTATCGAGTGGAAGGCCGGCTCGCCCGAGGCGAATAAGGTGATCAAGTTCCTCAAGGAGGAAATGGGTGTCACCAAGATCCGCTTCGACCAGGACTGCGGTATTGGCGTCAAGCCGGTGTCCCGCGAGGGCACCAAGCGCCTGGTGCGCAAGGCCCTGCAATACGTGGTGGACAACGACCGCGAGTCGCTGACCCTGGTGCACAAGGGCAATATCATGAAGTTCACCGAGGGTGCCTTCAAGGACTGGGGTTATGAAGTGGCCCGCGACGAGTTCGGCGCCGAACTGCTCGATGGTGGCCCGTGGATGAAGTTCAAGAACCCCAAGAGCGGCCGCGAGGTCATCGTCAAGGACGCCATCGCCGACGCCATGCTGCAGCAGATCCTGCTGCGCCCGGCCGAGTATGACGTGATCGCCACCCTCAACCTCAATGGTGACTACCTGTCTGATGCCCTGGCGGCGGAGGTGGGGGGGATCGGCATTGCCCCGGGCGCCAACCTGTCCGACACCGTGGCCATGTTCGAGGCCACCCACGGCACCGCGCCCAAGTATGCCGGGCAGGACAAAGTCAACCCGGGCTCGGTGATCCTCTCGGCAGAGATGATGCTACGCCACATGGGCTGGACCGAGGCAGCCGACTTGATCATCAAGGGTACCAATGGCGCGATTGCGGCCAAGACCGTGACCTACGACTTCGAACGGCTGATGGACGGCGCCACGCTGGTGGGCAGCTCAGGCTTTGGCGATGCGATGATCAAGCATATGTAAAGCAAGAGAAAACCGGTCGCCTGGTTAAAGGGGCGACCGGTTTTTTCGTATTACGACACGGGGCGGCGATCAGGCTCTCACGGTTTCGCTCGCGGTCTCACCTTGGGCCCTGGCAGCAGCAGCGACAGCAGCGTCCATTATCTTGATCGCATGCAGGCCTTTAGGGCCCTGGATGATTTCGAACTCTACGGCCTGGCCAGCTTTGAGTGTCTTGTATCCGTCCATCTGGATGGCCGAGTAATGAGCGAAAAGGTCATCGGATTTACCTTCCTCGTTGATGAATCCGTAGCCCTTGGCATTGTTGAACCACTTGACTTTACCGCTTGCCATCCCTATGTCCCTCTGCAAAGGACTCCATCACTGGAGTATCATCCACTTCATCCGCATACGAACCTTGCGAAAAATCTGGTTGACTGCGCGGATCTTTATCGACCACGGTGGGTTCTTATTGGTTGTAACACCGTTTTGCCGATAGTCAAGGTCACGCGGCGCCTGCGCTGGCGGTGGCCTGTGCAGCCAACCCACAACCTTAACCTGACGCTCATGATGAAATTCTTTCCATGCATGCACCTAGTGAGATTCGACTAACATTCAATCAGGATCGCCCGCAATCGAATGAGGACGACGGCTCAGGTCTTGCAGTTCAGGAAGCCAAGCCGATCCTGCAGGCGCCACCGATGTACAAGGTGGTTTTGTTCAACGATGACTACACGCCGATGGATTTCGTCGTCGAAGTGCTCGAGACGTTCTTCAGTCTGAACCGCGAGCTGGCGACCAAGATCATGCTGACCGTCCATACCGAAGGGCGGGCAGTGTGCGGATTGTTTACCCGTGACATCGCCGAAACAAAGGCTATGCAGGTCAACCAATACGCCAGGGAAAGCCAGCATCCGCTACTCTGTGAAATCGAGAAGGACGGTTAATCGCCGACCACTTGGGTATGAGGTGAAGCTATGTTAAACCGCGAACTCGAAGTCACCCTCAATCTAGCCTTCAAGGAGGCCCGTTCGAAGCGTCATGAGTTCATGACCGTCGAACATCTGCTGCTGGCACTCCTTGACAATGAGGCTGCCGCGACCGTTCTGCGCGCCTGTGGCGCCAATCTCGACAAGCTCAAGCACGACCTGCAAGAGTTCATCGATTCCACTACGCCGCTGATCCCTGTCAACGACGAAGACCGTGAAACCCAGCCAACCCTGGGCTTCCAGCGGGTGCTGCAGCGTGCCGTGTTCCACGTGCAAAGCTCCGGCAAGCGCGAAGTCACCGGCGCCAATGTGCTGGTGGCGATCTTCAGCGAACAGGAAAGCCAGGCCGTGTTCCTGCTCAAGCAGCAGAGCGTGGCCCGCATCGACGTGGTCAACTACATCGCCCATGGCATCTCCAAGGTGCCGGGCCATGGTTCGCAGTCTGAAAGCGACCAGGAAATGCAAGACGAGGAGGGCGGCGAAACTTCCTCTTCGAGCAACCCGCTGGATGCCTATGCCAGCAACCTGAACGAGCTGGCCCGCGCCGGCCGTATCGACCCGCTGGTAGGCCGCGAGCAGGAAGTGGAGCGCGTGGCGCAAATCCTTGCCCGTCGGCGCAAGAACAACCCGCTGCTGGTGGGCGAGGCTGGTGTGGGCAAGACGGCTATCGCCGAAGGCCTGGCCAAGCGCATCGTCGATGGCCAGGTGCCCGACCTGCTGGCACAGAGCGTGGTGTACTCCCTCGACCTGGGCGCACTGCTGGCCGGTACCAAGTACCGCGGCGACTTCGAAAAGCGCTTCAAGGCGCTGCTCGGCGAGCTGCGCAAGCGCCCGCAGGCAATCCTGTTCATCGATGAAATCCACACCATCATCGGCGCCGGTGCGGCGTCGGGCGGGGTGATGGACGCTTCCAACCTGCTCAAGCCGCTGCTGTCATCGGGTGAAATCCGGTGCATCGGCTCGACTACCTTCCAGGAGTTCCGCGGCATCTTCGAGAAAGACCGTGCCCTGGCACGGCGCTTCCAGAAGGTGGACGTCAGCGAGCCGTCGGTGGAAGACACCGTGGGCATCCTGCGTGGCCTGAAAGGGCGCTTTGAAAGCCACCACAACATCGAGTACAGCGACGAAGCCCTGCGCGCCGCTGCCGAGCTGGCCTCGCGCTACATCAATGACCGGCACATGCCGGACAAGGCCATCGATGTGATCGACGAAGCCGGCGCCTACCAGCGCCTGCAGCCGGAGGCCAACCGCGTCAAGCGCATCGACGTGCCCCAGGTCGAGGACATCGTCGCCAAGATCGCGCGGATTCCGCCGAAGCACGTCACCAGTTCCGACAAGGAGCTGCTGCGCAACCTGGAGCGTGACCTGAAGCTGACCGTGTTCGGTCAGGACCAGGCCATCGACTCGCTGGCCACCGCCATCAAGCTGTCCCGTGCCGGCCTCAAGTCGCCAGACAAACCAGTCGGTTCGTTCCTGTTCGCCGGCCCTACCGGCGTCGGCAAGACCGAAGCGGCGCGGCAGCTGGCCAAGGCGCTGGGCGTGGAGCTGGTGCGCTTCGACATGTCCGAATACATGGAGCGCCATACCGTGTCGCGCCTGATCGGTGCACCTCCTGGTTACGTTGGTTTCGACCAGGGTGGCTTGCTGACCGAGGCGATCACCAAGCAACCGCATTGCGTATTGCTGCTCGACGAAATCGAGAAGGCCCACCCGGAAGTCTTCAACCTGCTGCTGCAGGTGATGGACCACGGCACCCTGACCGACAACAACGGGCGCAAGGCCGACTTCCGCAACGTGATCCTGATCATGACCACCAACGCCGGTGCTGAAACCGCCGCGCGGGCCTCGATCGGCTTCACCCATCAGGACCATGCGTCCGATGCCATGGAAGTCATCCGCAAGAGCTTCACGCCGGAGTTCCGCAACCGCCTGGACACCATCATCCAGTTCGGCCGCCTGAGCCACGAAACGATCAAGAGCATCGTCGACAAGTTCCTTATCGAACTGCAGGCGCAGCTGGAAGACAAACGTGTGCTGCTGGAAGTCAGCGATGATGCCCGCGGCTGGCTGGCGGCCTCGGGTTACGACGTGCAGATGGGCGCGCGGCCAATGGCGCGGCTGATCCAGGACAAGATCAAGCGGCCGCTGGCCGAGGAGATCCTGTTTGGCGAGCTGGCCGAGCATGGTGGCGTGGTGCACGTCGACCTGCGCGATGGCGAACTGGTGTTCGACTTCGAGACCACGGCTGAGGTTGCGTGACATTGGGGCCGCTTTGCGGCCCATCGCGGCTAAAGCCGCTCCTACAGGGACCGCGTGATGCAGCTGCCTGCGCTACTACCCCTGTAGGAGCGGCTTTAGCCGCGATGGCCGCGACGCGGTTTCTGCAGGCACAAAAAAGCCCGGCACATGGCCGGGCTTTTTCATGGCTTGAGCTTAGCGCGCACGGTAAGTGATGCGGCCCTTGCTCAGGTCGTAAGGCGTCAGTTCGACGCGGACCTTGTCGCCAGTGAGAATACGGATGTAGTTCTTGCGCATCTTTCCGGAGATGTGCGCGGTTACGACGTGCCCGTTTTCCAACTCCACGCGGAACATGGTGTTGGGCAGGGTGTCGACGACAGTACCTTCCATTTCGAAGCTGTCTTCTTTCGACATGCAGTAGAGCCCTCGGATCCAGTGTTGGCCCGACGCATAACCGCACCGGGCAAAAAAGTGGCGTGGATTATGCCCGAAAACTGCGTGTCAAGCCAATGCTTTCAGTTGAGGGTGACCCAGCGCTGATTTATCAACAACTCGATAGGCCGATACTGCGTCTTGTAGTTCATTTTCTTGCAGTTCTTGATCCAGTAACCCAGGTAAACCGCCTCCAGGTCCTGGCGCAAGGCTTCGGTGATCTGCCAGAGGATGGCAAAGCGGCCCAGGCTGCGGCGTTCTTCGTCCGGCTCGTAGAAGGTGTACACCGCCGACAGGCCGTTGGGCAGCAGGTCGCACACCGCCACCGCCAGCAACCGGCCTGCCAGGCGGAACTCGTAGAACCAGCAGAACGGCAGGTCGCGCACCAGGAAGGTGGAAAACTGGTCGCGGCTGGGCGGGTACATGTCACCGTCGGCGTGGCGGGTTTCGATATAGCGCCGGTACAGCTCGAAGTACTCTTCCTTGAATGCCGGGCGCGCCGCAGTCACGGTCAGGTCGGCGTTGCGCTTGAGGATGCGCCGCTGCTGGCGGTTGGGGATGAAGCGCGCCGCCGGGATGCGCGCCGGCACGCAGGCGTTGCAGTTCTGGCAGTGCGGGCGGTACAGGTGGTCGCCACTGCGGCGGAAGCCCATTTCCGACAGATCGGCATACACATGCACGTCCATCGGCTGGCTGGGGTCGAGGAACAGCGTGGTCGCCTGCTCCTCGGGCAGGTAGCTGCAGGAGTGGGGCTGAGTGGCATAAAACTTCAACCGCGCCAACTCTGTCATGATCAACCCCCTCGGTGAGACTTTGATTTAAGTGTAAGCCAGCTATGGGAACTCGCCTAGGGAACCCAGGTAGCGCTGTTGGGTTGGTCGAGGTGGCGGGCCAGGTAGCTGGCGAACTCGGCGCGGCTGATGGCGTGGGCGCCCAGGCTGTGCAGGTGGTTGGTCGGCATCTGGCAGTCGATGAGCACGAAGCCGGCCTGGCGCAGGTGCTGGACCAAGGTCACGAAGCCGACCTTGGAGGCGTTGTCGGCGCGGCTGAACATCGATTCGCCGAAGAACAGCTGGCCCATGGCCAGGCCGTATAGGCCGCCAACCAGCTCGCCGTCCTGGCGCACCTCCACCGAATGGGCGACGCCGCGCCGGTGCAGTTCGCAGTAGGCGTTGCGCATGGTGCCGGTGATCCAGGTGCCGTCGGCGTAGTCGCGTGGCGCCGCGCAGGCGGCGATCACGGCCGGGAAGTCGGTGTCGAAGCTGACCTGGTAGCGGCCCTGGCGCATCAGTTTTGCCAGCGAACGCGACACATGCAGCTGGTCTGGCAGCAGCACCGTGCGCGGGTCGGGTGACCACCAGAGGATCGGCTGGCCATCCTGGTACCACGGGAAGCAACCATGGCGATAGGCCTGCACCAAGCGCTCGGGGCTCAGGTCACCGCCAGCGGCCAGCAGGCCGTTGGGGTCGTGCAGGGCCTTTTCCAGGGGTGGGAAGG
Source organism: Pseudomonas sp. TWI929 (assembly GCF_039673335.1). Classification (NCBI taxonomy): domain Bacteria; kingdom Pseudomonadati; phylum Pseudomonadota; class Gammaproteobacteria; order Pseudomonadales; family Pseudomonadaceae; genus Pseudomonas; species Pseudomonas sp. TWI929. The sequence goes on along the minus strand of NZ_JBDJLK010000083.1, from coordinate 11,836 downwards.
TCAGCGAGTCGCGGGTCAGCCAGGTGAGCATGGTCTATCGTGCGGTGGGGGAGGGGAGAGGGCAGCATGGCTTGCGCGCATGGCAGGGTCAATGGTTGTGGCTTCTTCGCGGGTAAACCCGCTCCCACAGGTAATGCAACAGGTGCTGAAGGCAGTGGGATACCTGTGGGAGCGGGCGCGCCCGCGAATGAGGCCGGCACAGGCGAACAAAATAGGCAATTTCCTACACATTCATGAAACCGCAGGCACCATCCGCTACATTTGCTGTCACACCTGTGCAAAAACACAGCATAAGCCTTTGTCACAAAAGAAAATGCATGCTCAAATTGCAGCTATATGAAAGTCGCCCCCGGCCAAAACCCCATACGGCGTGCCGCCATGGCGGCTGGCGGGCAGTAATGTTAAAAGTAGTGGTTCATTGGTCGCACCGCCGGCCGATCACTATTGGACGCGCAGCACGCGCAGGAATAGACGCGTTTTGAAGAAATCCACTGCAACCCCAGCTCCCTTGCCCGTGCCGCTATGGCGGCAGCAGATGCATTATCGCCTCAAGGAAGGTGCGTTGATCGCTGTCGGCGCCCTGTGCCTGTACCTGTGGATGGCGCTGCTGACCTACGACACCTCGGACCCGGGCTTCAGCCATACCAGCAACATTGACCAGGTGCAGAACGCCGCCGGGCGTGCCGGTGCCTACTTTGCCGACATCCTGTTCATGGTGCTGGGCTACTTCGCCTACATCTTCCCGCTGCTGCTGGCGATCAAGACCTGGCAGATCTTCCGTGAGCGCCACCAGCCCTGGGACTGGAGCGGCTGGCTGTTCTCCTGGCGGTTGATCGGCCTGGTGTTCCTGGTGCTGTCCGGTGCCGCGCTGGCACACATCCATTTCCACCCGCCGGCGAGCATGCCGTTCTCTGCGGGTGGTGCCTTGGGCGAGAGCCTTGGCGAGCTGGCGCGCAACCTGCTGAACGTGCAGGGCAGCACGCTGATGTTCATTGCCCTGTTCCTGTTCGGCCTGACCGTGTTCACCGATTTGTCGTGGTTCAAGGTGATGGACCTGACCGGCAAGATCACCCTCGACCTGTTCGAGCTGGTGCAAGGCGCCGCCAACCGCTGGTGGGAAGCCCGCAACGAGCGCAAACGCCTGGAAGCGCAGCTGCGCGAGGATGAACCGGTGGTGAAGGCCGCGCCGATGGCTGCCGACAAACGCGAACCGGCCAAGCCGGCGTTGCGTGAGCGCATCTTCAAGCGTGAAGAAGCGCCCGCCCCGGTAGTCGAGCAACGTGAGCCGACCCTGGGCCGCGAGCCAGTCGTGCCGGCGCGTGAACCTGTCGTGCCGGCTCGTGAACCCACCCTCGCCCGTGAACCTGTCGTGCCGCGCGAGCCGGCGGTGCCCCGTGTGCAGCCTGCTACCCCGATGATCGTGCCGCCGGCAGCTGACAAGGCGCCAGAGTCGATCAAACGGGTAGTCAAGGAGAAGCAGGCGCCGCTGTTCATCGACAGCGCCGTGGAAGGCACCTTGCCGTCGATCTCCATCCTCGACCCAGCCGAGCAGAAGAAGATCGAGTACTCGCCAGAATCCCTGGCCGGTGTTGGCCAGTTGCTGGAAATCAAACTCAAGGAATTTGGCGTGGAAGTGGCGGTGGACTCGATCCACCCCGGCCCGGTGATTACCCGTTACGAAATCCAGCCGGCCGCCGGTGTGAAGGTCAGCCGCATCGCCAACCTGGCCAAGGACCTGGCGCGTTCGCTGGCAGTGACCAGTGTGCGTGTGGTCGAGGTCATCCCCGGCAAGACCACCGTGGGTATCGAGATCCCCAACGAGAACCGGCAAATGGTGCGCTTCTCCGAAGTGCTGGCCACGCCGCAGTACGACGAGCAGAAATCGCCGGTCACCCTGGCCCTGGGCCACGACATCGGCGGCAAGCCGGTGATCACCGACCTGGCCAAGATGCCCCACCTGCTGGTGGCCGGTACCACCGGTTCCGGTAAGTCGGTGGGTGTGAACGCGATGATCCTGTCTATCCTGTTCAAGTCCAGCCCGGAAGACGCGCGGCTGATCATGATCGACCCGAAAATGCTTGAACTGTCGATCTACGAAGGCATCCCGCACCTGTTGTGCCCGGTAGTCACCGACATGAAGGACGCCGCCAACGCCCTGCGCTGGAGCGTGGCCGAGATGGAGCGGCGCTACAAACTGATGGCGGCCATGGGCGTGCGTAACCTGGCCGGTTTCAACCGCAAGATCAAGGACGCCCAGGAAGCCGGCGAAATCATTCACGACCCGCTGTACCGCCGCGAAAGCATGGACGACGAGCCGCCTGCGCTGAAGACCTTGCCAACCATCGTGGTGGTGGTCGACGAATTCGCCGACATGATGATGATCGTCGGCAAGAAGGTCGAAGAGCTGATCGCCCGTATCGCCCAGAAGGCGCGGGCAGCCGGCATCCACCTGATTCTTGCTACCCAGCGCCCGTCGGTGGACGTGATCACCGGCCTGATCAAGGCCAACATCCCGACCCGCATGGCGTTCCAGGTATCGAGCAAGATCGACTCGCGCACCATCATCGACCAGGGCGGCGCCGAACAGTTGCTGGGCCACGGTGACATGCTGTACATGCCACCGGGCACCAGCTTGCCGATCCGTGTGCATGGCGCGTTCGTTTCCGATGACGAAGTGCATCGCACGGTCGAAGCGTGGAAGCTGCGCGGCGCCCCGGACTACAACGACGACATCCTCAACGGTGTCGAAGAGGCCGGCAGTGGCTTCGATGGCGGCGGCGGTGGTGGCGATGGTGACGATGCCGAAACCGATGCCCTGTATGATGAAGCGGTGCAGTTCGTGCTTGAGAGCCGTCGTGCTTCCATTTCTGCTGTGCAGCGCAAGCTGAAGATCGGCTACAACCGTGCCGCACGCATGATCGAGTCGATGGAAATGGCCGGTGTGGTCACCCCCATGAACAGCAACGGCTCGCGGGAAGTGATTGCCCCAGGCGGCCCGCGCGACTGATGAACACCTAGCCGGGCGCCAACGGTGGCGCCCGGCCTTTTCAATGCCCAATGAGGATTTCCATGCGCGCGATTCGCATGCTGTTGGTTTCTGCCCTTACCCTGGGCACTGTTACGGCTTATGCCGGTGAGCAAGATGTACAACGCCTGACCCAGCTGCTGGAAAAGTCGCAGACCATCGAGGCCAACTTCTCCCAGCTGACCCTGGGTGCCGATGGCACCAGCCTGCAGGAAACCTCGGGCAAGATGACGGTCAAGCGCCCAGGCCTGTTCTACTGGCACACCGATGCGCCGCAGGAACAGGTGGTGGTGTCGGACGGCAAGAACGTCACCCTGTGGGACCCGGACCTGGAACAGGCCACCATCAAGAAGCTCGACGTGCGCCTGAACCAGACCCCGGCGCTGCTGCTGTCCGGTGATGTGTCGAAAATCAGCCAGAGCTTCGACATCGCCTCGAAGGAGCAGGGCGAAGTAGTGGACTTCACACTCAAGCCGAAGACCAAGGACACCTTGTTCGACTCGCTGCGCGTGTCGTTCCGCAAGGGCCTGATCAATGACATGCAGCTGATCGACAGCGTCGGCCAGCGCACCAATATTCTGTTCAATGGCGTCAAGGCCAACCAGGCGGTGCCGGACAGCAAGTTCAAGTTCGACATCCCCAAGGGCGCGGACGTGATCAAGGAGTAACCAGAGCTCGCCATGGACCTGTTTCGAAGCGAACCCGTCGCCCAGCCCCTGGCCGCCCGCCTGCGCCCGTCCAGCCTGGACGAGTACGTTGGCCAGGAGCACCTGCTGGCGCGTGGCAAACCGCTGCGCGAGGCGCTGGAGCAGGGTGCGCTGCACTCGATGATCTTCTGGGGGCCGCCGGGGGTGGGCAAGACCACCCTGGCGCGGCTGCTGGCGCAGTTCTGCGATGCGCACTTCGAAACGGTGTCCGCTGTGTTGGCGGGGGTGAAAGAGATTCGCCAGGCGGTCGAGGTGGCCAAGCAGCAGGCTGGCCAGTATGGCCGCCGCACCATCCTGTTCGTCGATGAAGTGCACCGCTTCAACAAGTCGCAGCAGGACGCCTTCCTGCCCTATGTGGAAGACGGCACGCTGCTGTTCATCGGTGCCACCACCGAAAACCCGTCGTTCGAGCTGAACAACGCACTGCTGTCTCGGGCGCGGGTGTATGTGCTCAAGAGCCTGGACGAGGCGGCGCTGCGCAAGCTGGTGAACCGTGCGCTGACGGAAGAGCGCGGCCTGGGCAAGCGCAACCTGCGGGTCGGTGACGACGCCTTCAAGATGCTGATGGCCGCCGCCGACGGCGATGGCCGGCGCATGCTCAACTTCCTCGAAAACGCCTCGGACCTGGCCGAAGACGGCAGCGAGATCGACGTCGAGATGCTGCAGAGCCTGCTGGGTGACAGCCGCCGCCGCTTCGACAAGGGCGGCGAGGCGTTCTACGACCAGATTTCTGCGCTGCACAAGTCGGTGCGCGGCTCCAACCCCGATGGTGCCCTGTACTGGTTTGCGCGCATGCTCGACGGCGGCTGCGACCCGCTGTACATCGCCCGCCGCGTGGTGCGCATGGCCAGCGAAGACATCGGCAACGCCGACCCGCGCGCGCTTAGCCTGTGCCTGGCGGCGTGGGATGTGCAAGAGCGCCTGGGCAGCCCCGAGGGCGAGCTGGCGGTGGCCCAGGCCATCACCTACCTGGCCTGTGCGCCGAAGAGCAACGCGGTGTACATGGGCTTCAAGACTGCCCTGCGCGAAGCCGCGGAGCATGGCTCGCTGGAGGTGCCGCTGCACCTGCGCAATGCGCCGACCAAGCTGATGAAGCAGCTGGGCTATGGCGACGAGTACCGTTATGCCCACGACGAGCCCGATGCCTATGCCGCCGGTGAGGATTACTTCCCCGAGCAACTCGAACCGCGCCAGTACTACCAGCCGGTGCCCCGTGGCCTGGAGCTGAAGATTGGCGAGAAGCTGCGCCACCTGGCCGAGCTCGACCGCAACAGCCCCCGCCAGCGGAGAAAACCATGATTGCACTGATCGCCGCGGTCAGCGCGGGCGGTATTGCCGGTACCTTGTTGCGCTTTGCGACCTCGAACTGGGTGGCGGCCCACTGGCCGCGGCACTTCTATGCCGGTACGCTGGCGGTCAACCTGGTCGGCTGCCTGCTGATCGGCCTGCTCTATGGCTTGTTTCTGCACAAGCCGCTGGCGCCGGTCGAATTGCGCGCCGGCCTGATCGTCGGCTTCCTCGGTGGCCTGACAACCTTTTCCTCCTTCTCGCTCGATACCGTGCGCCTGATGGAAAGTGGGCAAGTGCCCCTTGCCTTGGGCTATACCAGTATCAGCGTGGTGGGCGGGCTACTGGCCACTTGGGCCGGCCTGTCCCTGACCCGATTCTGAACCAACACCTACCTATAACGAGAGAACGATATGCTCGATTCCAAACTGTTACGCGGCCAACTTCAGGAAGTGGCGGATCGCCTGGCCTCCCGTGGCTTCAGCCTGGATGTCGCGCGCATCGAATCACTGGAAGAGCGCCGCAAGGCGGTGCAAACCCGCACCGAGCAGCTGCAGGCCGAGCGTAACGCCCGCTCCAAGTCGATTGGTCAGGCCAAGGCCAAGGGCGAAGACATTGCGCCGCTGATGGCCGACGTTGAGCGCATGGCCAATGAACTGGCCGCCGGCAAGGCCGAACTGGACGAGATCCAGGCGGAACTGGATGGCATCCTGCTGACCATCCCTAACCTGCCAGACGCCAGTGTGCCGGTGGGTGCCAGCGAAGAAGAAAACGTCGAAGTGCGCCGTTGGGGCACGCCGAAGGCCTTCGACTTTGAAATCAAGGACCACGTTGCCCTTGGTGAAGTCAGCGGTGGCCTGGACTTCGAGGCCGCAGCCAAGCTGTCCGGCGCGCGCTTTGCTGTGCTGCGTGGCCCGATCGCCCGCCTGCACCGCGCCCTGGCGCAGTTCATGATCAACCTGCACACCGGCGAGCACGGCTACGAGGAGCACTACACCCCGTACATGGTCCAGGCCCCGGCCCTGCAAGGCACCGGCCAGCTGCCGAAGTTCGAGGAAGACCTGTTCAAGATCACCCGCGAAGGCGAGGCTGACTTCTACCTGATCCCGACCGCCGAAGTGTCGCTGACCAACCTGGTGGCTGACCAGATCCTCGACGCCAAGCAGCTGCCGCTCAAACTGGTCGCCCACACTCCGTGCTTCCGCAGCGAAGCCGGTGCTTCCGGCCGTGACACCCGCGGCATGATCCGCCAGCACCAGTTCGACAAAGTCGAGATGGTGCAGGTAGTTGAGCCGGCCAAGTCGATGGAAGCCCTGGAAGGCCTGACCGCCAACGCCGAGCGCGTGCTGCAGCTGCTGGAGCTGCCGTACCGCGTACTGGCCCTGTGCACCGGCGACATGGGCTTTGGTGCGGTGAAAACCTACGACCTGGAAGTGTGGGTACCGAGCCAGGACAAGTACCGCGAAATCAGCTCGTGCTCCAACTGCGGCGACTTCCAGGCGCGCCGCATGCAGGCCCGCTGGCGCAACCCGGAAACCGGCAAGCCAGAGCTGGTGCACACCCTGAACGGCTCCGGCCTGGCCGTAGGCCGTACCCTGGTTGCCGTGCTGGAGAACTACCAGCAGGCCGACGGCTCGATCCTGGTGCCGGAAGTGCTGAAGCCGTACATGGGCGGCGTCGAGGTCATCCGCTAAATGGATTACCTGCCGCTGTTCCACAAGCTGCAGGGCGGCCGTGTGCTGGTCGTCGGTGGCGGTGAGATCGCCTTGCGCAAGGCGCGCCTGCTGGCCGATGCCGGCGGCGTGCTGCGCGTGGTGGCGCCGGACGTCGACGGCCAGTTGGCCGCGTTGGCCCGGGAAGGTGGCGGTGAGGTGCTGGTGCGTGGCTATCAGGCCGCCGACCTGGTCGGTTGCCGGCTGGTGATCGCCGCTACCGACGACCCTGGGCTGAACGCCCAGGTGTCGGCGGATGCGCAGGCCCTTAGCCTGCCGGTCAATGTGGTGGATGCGCCGGCGCTGTGCACGGTGATCTTCCCGGCGATTGTCGACCGTTCACCGTTGGTGATTGCGGTTTCCAGTGGCGGTGACGCCCCAGTGCTGGCACGTTTGATTCGCGCCAAGCTGGAAGCCTGGATCCCGTCCGCCTACGGCGAGCTGGCCGGGTTGGCGGCGCGGTTCCGGCACAAGGTCAAATCCTTGTACCCGGACGTCAACCAGCGTCGTGGCTTCTGGGAAACCGTGTTCCAGGGGCCGATCGCCGAGCGCCAGCTGGCCGGGCAGGGCGCTGAAGCCGAACGCCTGTTGCAGGCGATGGTAGAAGGCGCGCCGGTGCAGCAGGGCGGTGAGGTGTACTTGGTAGGTGCGGGGCCGGGTGATCCGGACTTGCTCACCTTCCGTGCCTTGCGCCTGATGCAGCAGGCCGACGTGGTGCTGTACGACCGCCTGGTGGCACCTGCAATCATCGAAATGTGCCGGCGTGATGCCGAGCGCATCTATGTGGGCAAGCGCCGTGCCGACCATGCCGTGCCGCAGGACCAGATCAACCGCCTGCTGGTCGACCTTGCCCAGCAAGGTAAACGCGTGCTGCGCCTGAAGGGTGGTGACCCGTTCATCTTCGGCCGGGGTGGCGAAGAGATCGAAGAGCTGGCCGAGCATGGCATCCCGTTCCAGGTGGTGCCGGGTATTACTGCGGCCAGTGGTTGTTCCGCCTATGGCGGCATTCCGCTGACTCACCGCGACTATGCCCAATCGGTGCGCTTCGTGACTGGGCACCTGAAGGATGGCACCAGCAACCTGCCTTGGGATGACCTGGTGGCGCCGGCGCAGACCCTGGTGTTCTACATGGGCTTGGTGGGCTTGCCGACCATTTGTGCCGAGCTGATTCGCCACGGGCGTGCGGCCAGTACCCCGGCGGCCTTGGTGCAGCAGGGGACTACACGTAACCAGCGGGTGTTCACCGGTACCCTGGCGGACTTGCCGGACCTGGTGGCCCAGCATGAAGTGCATGCGCCGACCCTGGTGATTGTTGGGGAAGTGGTGCAGTTGCGTGACAAGCTGGCCTGGTTCGAAGGGGCGCAGAACAGCTGAAATCGTTGGGGCCGCTTTGCGGCCCTATCGCGACGCAAGGCCGCTCCCACAATTCCAGGCATTGCGCGGTCCTTGTGGGAGCGGCCTTGTGTCGCGAAAGGGCTGCAAAGCAGCCCCAACGATCTCAAGCCTGCCAAATCCCTTTACCCGCCAACCGCTCCCGATCATGTGGCTGGTTGAAATCCTGCAACGGCCCTTTAGGCACAATCCCGTTCGGGTTGATGGTCTTGTGGCTCATGTAATAGTGCTTCTGGATATGCTCCATATCCACCGTCCCCGGCACCCCCGGCCACTGGTACAGTTCACGCAGCCAGTTCGACAAGTTGTGGTAATCGCTAAGCCGGCGCAGGTTGCACTTGAAGTGCCCGTGGTACACCGCATCGAAGCGCACCAGCGTGGTGAACAGGCGTACATCGGCCTCGGTCAGGTACTCACCCGCCAGGTAGCGATTGCGGCTTAGCAAGTCTTCCAGATAGTCCAGTTCATTGAACACATCATCAAACGCCGCTTCATAGGCATCTTGCGTAGTCGCGAAGCCCGCACGGTACACGCCGTTGTTCACTGCCGGATAAATACGCTCGTTCAGCGCCTCGATGGTCGGGCGCAGCGGCTCTGGGTACAGGTCCAGGGTATTGCCGGTCAGTTCGTTGAACGCGCTGTTGAAGATGCGGATGATCTCCGACGACTCGTTGTTGACGATGCGCTTCTCTTTCTTGTCCCACAGCACCGGCACAGTCACCCGGCCGGTGTAGTGCGGGTCGTCCTGGGTGTAACGCTGGTGCAGGTACTGCTGCGCGTCGAGGTGGTCACCGCTGGAGCCTTGCTGCTGGTCGAAGGTCCAGCCATGGTCCTGCATCAGCCAGCTGACTACCGATACATCGATCAAGGGTGCCAGGCCTTTAAGGGCGCGGAAAATCAGGGTGCGGTGGGCCCATGGGCAGGCCAGCGACACGTACAGGTGATAACGGCCGGCTTCAGGTGCGGGCAGCTGGTTGCGGCGTTGGGCGTTTTCGCGTTTGAAGGTGCCGTCCTTGCCATTTTCATACCACTGGTCGTGCCAGCGGCCGTCGATCAAAAGGCCCATGGTGAGCTCCTCGGAACAAAGTTGTTTGTCGTTGGAGCCCAGTTTAGGCCAAATCGTTCGAATAAATAGCGCAAAGACTGCCGTGTTATGATCGATTAAATCGATTTATTTCGCGCATTCCAATAGCTTTGCGCTGTTGCGAAGGCCTGTTCACGATCCTGCCCCAAGCCACGCAGAGCCAGGGCCATGGTGGCAATGAGGGCCTTCTCGCCGTAACTGTCTTCAACCTCGCCACGCCAGAACGCCAGCAACTGCTCGGCTTCCAGGCTGGGCGGTTTGACATGGCGGCGTTCGCTCAGCGCCGGCCACTCTTCGTCCCACGCTTCACCCGCCGTGGTGCCGTAAAGGTGGCTGATGACATCGGGGTTGACCTCGATCTCGCCGCCATCGCCCTTGATCACCACGGCATGGTCGCCGAGCAGGCGGCTGGCCTCGCGGTGTACCGCCTGGTAACCGGGATGGAAGATGCTCTGCAGGCCACAGCGTGCGCCCAGCGGGTTGAGCACCCGGGCCAGCGAGTGGATGGGCGAGCGCAGGCCCAAGGTGTTGCGCAGGTCGATCATGCGCTGCAACTGCGGCGCCCAGTCGTGCAGCGGGAAGAACGCCAACTGGTGTTGGTCCAGGGCGTTGCCGACGGCAGCCCAGTCGCGGCACAGTGGAATCTGCAGCAGGTCGAGCAGCTGCTCTGTGTACATGCGCCCGGCGGTATGCGCGCCGCCGCCGTGCATCAGGATGCGTACGCCATTCCCGGCCAGGCATTTGGCGGCCAGCAGGTACCAGGGCAGGTGGCGCTTCTTGCCGGCGTAGGTCGGCCAGTCCAGGTCCACAGCGATGCTCGGGACCTGCAGGTGCGCGCGCAGGGCCTCGGTGAAGCCGGCCAGCTCTTCGGCGCTTTCTTCCTTGTGCCGCAGCAGCATCAGGAAGGCACCCAGCTGGGTGTCTTCGACCTTGCCTTCCAGCAGCAGGGTCATGGCCGCGCGGGCTTCCTCACGGGTCAGGCCGCGCGCGCCGCGCTTGCCTTTGCCGAGAATGCGCACGAACTCGGCGAACGGGTGTTCGGCCGGGGTTTCCAGGGTAAGCGGGCGAGCTTCATTCAAGGATGGTTGGGTCATATGCAATTAGTCGGCTTGGGCAGGCCCGCCAGCTTGGCGGCAAGTTTGGCGGGGGTGCCATTGAACAGACGGTTCAGGTGCGGGCTGTTGCCCTTGTCCGGGCCCAGCTTCAGGGCTGTGTACTTGATCAGCGGGCGAGTGGCCGGGGACAGCTGGAATTCCTGATAGAACTGGCGCAGCAGTTCGAGGATTTCCCAGTGGTCCGCCGTTAGCGCAATGCCCTCGCGCTCGGCCAAGGCCTCGGCGGCAGCGTGGGACCAGTCTTGCAGCTCGACCAGGAAGCCGTCCTTGTCCAGGGCGATCGCCTGATCGCCAACGGTAAGGGTATTCATAACCAGCTGTTGACCTTGTCGTAATGCAGTGACAGTTCGACGAACCCGGCGTAGTCCACGGCCTTGGCCAGGTTGTTGCCGACTGCGCGGGCCTGTACGTCCTCGTCCAGGGCGAACAGGCGTTGGGCCAGGCCGGCAGCTTGCAGTTGGCGGTGCGGCTCGCTGCCGCTGCGCAGGGCGTACACCGCATCGCCGCACAGCAGCAGGGCGTCGTCGGTACCGAGCAGGCGCAGGCAGCTGGCCAGGCGCTCATCGCCGAACGGGGAGTGGGCAATTACATGCAGGGTCGTCATCAGAGCGTTACCACCTGGTCGAAACGGGCGATCAGTGCGGTCAAGGCCGCGTCATCCAGCACTTGCACCGGCAGCGCCAGGGCATCGGCTGCCAGGCCGCGGCGGGCGAGGCTGTGGCTGCAGGCGAACAGTTCTTCGACGCCGAACATCGGCAACGCCTGCAGGTTGGCGGCCAGGTTCTTCTGTTGCACGGCGGCAGGTTGCTGGTTTGGTGCCAGCTGGAACACGCCATCGTCGAGGAACAGCATGCCCAGCGGCAGGTCGAATGCGCCGCCGGCCAGGGCGATGTCCAACGCCTCGCGGGCCGATGGGCCGTTCCACGGCGCCTGGCGGCTGATGATCAACAAGGATTTGGCCATTTCAGTCGCCTCCAAAGCAAACAAGGCGATCGGCAACTTGCGCGGCCTCATGCAGTTGGCCCAGGCCGGACAGCTCCCACGGCTTGGGCAGGTTCACCGCTGGGCGCTGATAGCGGTTGGCCTCAGCCTCGTCGAGCACGCCACGGCGCAAGGCGGCGGCGATGCACACCACGGCGTCCAGCTGGTGGGTCTCGATAAAGGCCCGCCACTGGGCGGCGACGTCCACTTCGTCCTGGGGCGCGACCACGTTGGCCGAGGCACTGTGTACCCCGTCCTGATAGAAGAACAGCCGGGCAATCTCATGCCCGCCGGCCAGCACCGCCTCGGCATAGCGCAAGGCGCGCCGCGAGGAGGGCGCATGGGCCGGGGAGAACACCGCGATAGCGAATTTCATGGATAACTCATGCAAAGGAATGCCGCCATGATAAAGCAAAAAAGCCCGCGCCCGCTTGTGCAAGCGGGCGCGGGCTTTCTATCGAGTCTCCAGGCCTTGCACTAATCCTGGGGGAGCGGCCTTGTGACGCCAACCGGCTGCCAAGCAGCCCCAGCAC
>NZ_JBDJLK010000082.1:0-24698 GCF_039673335.1 Pseudomonas sp. TWI929 | reverse complement strand
TCGTTGAATTTCAAGGAGTTTGTCGTTCCGTTGTCGCTGGAAGTGGGGCGCATTATAAGGGGATTCGAAAGCGCGTCAACCTTTAATTTCAAGAAATTGAAATATAAGGGGGAAAGACCGTATCAGAGCCACCAGGTGCCTGCCTCAACCCCTGCAGCGCCTCAGCGTGTCGTCACCGCGCGCTCATTCGCCTGGCCCCGCTGACGCACTGGCCGCGGCTGCCACCAGTTCTGCCCCGCATGGGGTGAGTCAAGACTGACCCGCTCGCCCATCTGCGGGGTACTCAAGCGCACCTGCGCCTTGTTGGCCAACGCCAGAATACGTTCGAACGGTTCCTGCCAGCCGTGAATAGAGAGGTCAAAGGTGCCGTTGTGAATCGGCAACAACCAGCGGCCGCGCAGATCCAGGTGGGCCTGCAGGCTCTGCTCCGGCTGCATGTGTACATCGGGCCAGGCGACGTTGTAGGCCCCGGTCTCGATCAGGGTCAGGTCAAACGGCCCATAACGTTCACCAATCTGCTTGAACCCTTCGAAGTAGCCGGTATCCCCACTGAAGAACACCCGCACGCCGTCGTCGACGATCACCCAGGACGCCCACAAGGTCCGGTTGCTGTCCAGCAACCCGCGCCCGGAAAAGTGCTGCGCCGGGGTAGCAACGAAGCGTACCCCCTCAACCTCGCTTTCCTGCCACCAATCCAGCTGGCGCACCTTCGCCGGTGCAACACCCCAGCTAATCAACAGGTCTCCCACCCCCAGCGGCGCCAGAAACACACCGGTACGCGGCGCCAGCTGGCGAATCGCCTGCTCATCCAGGTGGTCGAAGTGATCGTGGGACAGCACCACCGCAGCCAGCGGTGGCAATCCCTCCAATGCCAGGGGCGGCGCATGGAAACGCAGCGGGCCGGCCCACTGCACCGGCGAGGCGCGCTCGGCGAACACAGGGTCGGTAATAAAGAAGCGCCCGCGTAGCTTGAGCAAAACCGTTGAATGGCCCAGGCGCCACAGGCTGTGATCGGGAGCGTCGAGCACCTGCTGACGGGTCATGGGCTGCAGGCTGATCGGCATGGCCGGCCGCGTCTGCGGCGGTTTGCGCAGGAACAGGTACTTCAGCCCGATGCGCAGCTTCTTCAATACGCCATCTTGTGGCAGTAACGCCTGGTTGTGAAAACGTCCGTCCCGCTGCAGTGCCGGCTCGCCGGCGGGGTTGGCCAAAGAAACCATCAGCAACACTCCGAGCAACAGGAAAGCCTTCATGTTACCCCACAGTGACCGGATCAACCGTGAATTGGCTTGTAAGGTCATTTTTCGCTGATGAAACACTGATCAACAATATTCACGCGAGTTATGCGATAAACGGTGCACCGGCAGAAGAACGATGACCATGATGGACAACCGCAGCGGCAAAGGGCTTTCTTTCGTCAAGCGCATCTACCTGCCGCGTGTCATCGGCCTGGGCATCGGCCTGCTTGGTGTGCTCGCTGGCATGGCGCCGCTGTCGCCACCCACTTGGGCATGGCTGTTAGTGCTGTTCCACGGGCTGCTGTGGCCGCATGTGGCTTACCTGTGGGCCTCCCGCTCTGCGGCGCCTTACCAGGCTGAACAGCGCAACCTGTTACTGGACTCGCTGATGGGCGGGTTCTGGACCGCCGCCATGCAGTTCAACCCGCTGCCCAGTGTCACCGTGCTGTCGATGATGACCATGAACAACGTCGCAGCGGGCGGCAAGCGCCTGGTCTTCAGGGGGGGGCTCGCTCAGCTCGCCGGCATGCTCACCGCCATCCTGGTTTTTGGCCCCGGCCTGCAACTGAATGCAACGCCCCTGCAGATCTATGCATGCCTGCCGATGCTGACGCTCTACCCGCTGGTCCTGGGCTGGGTCTGTTACCAGCTGGCGATCAAGCTGGCCGACCACAAGCGCCGGCTAAGCGCCTTGAGCCTCACCGACAGCCTGACCGGCTTGCTCAACCATGGCGCCTGGAAAGACCTGCTGCTGCTGAAGTTCCAGGCCTGCCAGCAACAACAGGGCAATGCAGTGATTGCCCTGATCGACATCGACCATTTCAAGACCATCAACGATACCTTCGGCCACGTGGTGGGTGACTGCGTGCTGCGCCAACTTGGTGCAGAGCTGCGGCGCAACCTGCGCGACGGCGACCAGGCTGGGCGTTACGGCGGTGATGAGTTCAGCGTGATCCTGCCAGACACCAGCGAAGCCCAAGCCTGCCTTGCCATGGAACGCCTGCGCGAGCAAATTGCCAGCTACCGCAACCCACAACTTCCGCACCTGCGCATCAGCCTGAGTATTGGCCTGTCGGCGTTCGAGGCCGGCCTGGAATCTCCCGAGCACTGGCTTGAACAAGCGGACAAGGCGCTATACACCGCCAAACACGCTGGCCGTGATCAGGTCAATTTTGCTCGCAGCGAAGCTGCCACGCTCAGGCTGGCCTATCCTGATTGAACCTCCTTCCTGACCACTTGGCGGGAGGCAGCTTGAAGGAGCCGCTCGCGCATGGCCAGGACCGCCAACCTTCCACCCGCCAGACCCGCGCCACGCTTCCAGGTGCGCCGACTCATTGCAGGCTTCAGTGCAGTTTTCGGCCTGGCCAGCCTGATCACCCTCATCGCTCTGTTCAATATCGCCGCCACCCTTGACCATCAGGAGCGACAGCGCAGTGCCTCTCAGGCTACCCAGGCGCTGGAGCAGAGGCTGCTCGCCTCGCGCCAGTTCCTGTCCAGTTACGCCGTTTGGGATGCTGCCTTCGAACACCTGGCAGGCCAGGCCGACTGGAAATGGGCCTACGAAGAAAAGAACGTGGGTGAGTCGCTGTACAGCGCCAGTGGCTACGAAGGTGTGTTCGTGCTGGAGAACGCGCGCACCACTTATGCCTTGTTCAGGGGCCAACCCAGCCAGGCGGCCGCCAGCACTTATATAGATGCACCGCTGCAGCCGATCATCGAGCAGGCCCGTGCAGCCGCCGTTGCACGCGAACAAATCACCCGGTTCGTTCTGTTCAACGGCTGGCCGGCCGTGCTCAGTGCCGCGGCCGTGCGCCCGGACCGGGATGTCACCGACAGCGAGGTGAGCCAGGCACCGGTGATGCTGTTCGTCGACCAGCTTACCGAAGACAAGCTGGCGAGGCTTGGCAGCGGAGCCGGCCTGACCGGTATGCATGTGGAAAAGGAAGATGTGGCCGAGCACGGCCACCTGCACATCGACCTGGGCAACACCGGCTATCACCTGGCCTGGAGCAGCCCGCTACCGGGGCAGCAGTTGCTGCGGGCCGTATTGCCACCGCTGGTATGCGCCCTACTGATACTCGGCTTGGTCATGCTGTACCTGTTCCGCCATGCCTTGCGCAGTTCACGGGCGATCGACCTCACGCTTGCACACCTGCAACAGAGCAACCAGGCCCTGGAAGCCAGCGAGCAGCGTTTCCGTGCAGTGGCCGAGTCGGCGTCCGACTGGATCTGGGAAACCGACCGGCAACAACGCCTGACCTATCTGTCGCAACGCTTTGCCAACGTCACCGGCTACCCGGTGGACGACTGGCTGGGCCACCCGCTCAACCAATTGCTGGCCTGTGATACCACGCCGCTCTCGCCCTGGCTGGATGCCCTGGCCACTGCCGACCCGCAACAACTGGCCAACTTGCGCTGCACCTACCGTGACCAGAATGGCCAGAACCGCTATTGCCGGATCTCGGCCCGCGCAATCTGGTATGACGGCAAGCCCATCGGCTTTCGTGGCACCGCTAGCGATATCACCGACGAAGTCGACGCCCATGCACGCATCCAGCACCTGTCGCTGCATGACCCCTTGACCGGGCTGGCCAACCGCAACAAGCTCGCTCGCCACCTCGAACAAGCGCTGCTGCGCGGCCACGATGCACCGCCACTGACCCTGCTGCTGCTAGACCTGGACAACTTCAAGCCGATCAACGATTCCCTTGGCCACGCTGCCGGCGACGCCGTGCTGCAGGAGGTGGCGACGCGCCTGCGTGACACTACCCGCGATGGTGACCTGGTCGCGCGCCTGGGCGGCGACGAGTTCATCCTGGTGCTGAGCGGTATGGACAACCGCAGCGAAATCGACGGCTTTTGTGCACGGCTGATCCGCCTGCTGCAGCAACCCATCGTCTTCGACAGCCAACCCTTGCACATTGGCGCCAGCATCGGCGTCGCCCAAACCCGCACCCAGGGCTTCGATGCCGGCGAACTGATCCGATGCGCCGACATTGCGCTGTACCAGGCCAAGGCTGATGGCAAGAACACCTGGCGCTATTTCGCCGCCGAAATGAACCAGCAGATCCAGTACCGTCGCCAGCTGGAGAACGACTTGCGCCGAGCCCTGCGCAACCAGGAGTTCCAGCTGCATTACCAGCCGCGCTATCGCCTCAGCGACCTGCGCATCGTCGCGGTCGAGGCCCTGCTACGCTGGCAGCATCCGCAGGAAGGGTTGCTGGGGCCGGACACCTTCATCCCCTTGGCCGAACAGAGCGACATCATTGTCGCGCTGGGCCGCTGGGTGCTGCGCGAAGCCTGCCGCACCGCCCACGACTGGCCCGCCGACGTGCTGGTTTCGGTGAACCTGTCGCCAGCGCAGTTCCTGCGCAGCGATGTGGTCGCCGACGTGCGCGAGATCCTGCTGGACACCGCCTTCCCTGCCCAGCGCCTGGAACTGGAGATCACCGAAAACGTGATGCTCAACGACATCGAAGGCGCGCTGGGTACCATGCTGTCGCTCAAGGAGTTGGGCGTGCGCCTGAACATGGACGACTTCGGCACCGGCTATTCGTCGCTGGGCTATCTGCGCACCTACCCGTTCGATAGCATCAAGATTGACAAACGTTTCATCAGTGGCCTGAACAACACAGGCGGCAGCGACCGCGCCGTGGTCCAGGCCATCATCAATCTGGGCGAAGCGATGGGGCTGACGGTAACGGCCGAAGGCGTGGAGAGCGAGCAGCAGCTCAGGCTGCTGGAAAAGGACCGCTGCCACGAAGTGCAGGGCTATTACCTGAGCCGGCCGGTAGACAGCGCGGGGGTAGCGGCGTTGTTGCAGCCCCCCTCTCAAGGCTCCGCACATCCCTTTTAGTAGCGGGTTACCCCAATCCCTGTTAGTAAGCAATTTGGGGCCGCGTTGCGGCCCCAGTAACCTTGACTGGCTGATATCAACGCTCCATGGATTCTCAGCAAGGCTGCTGCAAGCTGCGCTCGGCCACGATCTCTGGCAGGTCACGGCGGCGCTGGTAGGCGCGCAGCGGCTCGCCGATGTTCAGGCGGTCATCCACATGCTGCTCCAGCAACAATGCCAGCCTTTCGCGGCACAGGGCCATGCGCTGCCCTTGCTCGGGCCGCCAGACAAACTCGCTGCACGGGGTGATGCTGTCGTCGGCCACGTCCATGCCGAATGCATCTTCGGAAAACCGCACGATATGAACGCCGCGCTTGCCATGAAAACCGACAAAACCCTTGAGCTGGTCGGCAGCGTTGCAAATGTCCTGGGAAGTGATGGCCATGACGTAACCTCGCAAAGAAATCGGAAGATACGCACGCCAGGCGGGGAATGGTCGCCTCTGCCGGGCAACTCGCAAGTGGCAGCCTAACGCAAGCCACCGTACACGCGCCACGGCTTTTCTCAATCACCGCTCCCGGCATCAACCTGAGAATGCAGCACCTGGGCCAGCCACTGCATGAAGGCCTGGACCCGACGTGGCACATGCCGCTGCCGGGCATAAAGCAGTGACACGGGCATCGCCGGGGCCTGCCACGCCTCCAGCACCGAAACCAGCTCTGCGCGCTGCAGGTGCTCAGCCACCCCCACCGCCGGCACCTGGATCAGCCCCAACCCCGCCAGGCAGGCTGCTGAGTACGCCTCGGCGTTGTTGACCGTGACGGTACCGGCCATGGCCTGAAAATGCAGCTCACCGTCGCGCTGGTACTCGAAACCGGCGCTGCGCGCGCCCAGGGTACGCACGTAATGCACCAAGCGGTGCTCAGCCAAGTCCTGCAGCGTGTGCGGCACACCGTAGCGGGCCAGGTAGGCCGGGCTGGCGCAGTTGCGCATGCTCAGTTGCCCGATTGGCCGCGCTACCACGTCCAGATCATGCAGGGCGCCAATGCGCATTACGCAGTCAAAGCCTTCGCGCAACAGGTCGACCTGGCGGTCGGTGCAACTGAGCTCCACTTCCAGGCGCGGGAAGCGCTGAAGAAATTGCGGCAGCGCCGGCACGATGACCCGGCGGGCCATCATGGTCGGCAAGTCGACCCGCAGGCGACCGGCCAGTTCGGCGTCATCGGCACGGAACAGGCCCTCGATCTCGTCCATGCCCGATAGCAGGTCCTTGCTGCGCTCGTACAGCAAGGCGCCATCCTGGGTCGCCTGCACCCGCCGGGTGGTGCGGTTGAACAATTGCGTGCCCAGCAAACGCTCCAGCGCCCTGACCTGCTCCGAGACGGTTGAACGTGGCAGGCCTAGGCCCTCGGCAGCCAGGGTGAAACTGCTGACCTCACTGACCCACACAAAGGTGCGCAATAACTCCAGCTTGTTCACTCTACGCCTCGACTATCCGGTTTTTGCGAACAGTATTTCCATATTTTCAGGATTTAACAGCGCCACACCGACCAATAACCTGTCCTCATCAGCCCACCATGAGGTTTTAGCCATGACCCGCAAGATTGCCCTGATCACTGGCGCCAGCCGCGGCCTCGGCCGTAACGCTGCCGAACACCTGGCCGCACGCGGCATCGATGTCATCGGTACCTACCACAGCAAGGCCGACGAAGCGCAGGCCGTGGTTGCCCTATTGGAGCAAGCAGGGGTCAAGGCCGCCATGCTGCAACTGGACGTCAGCGCTAGCGCCAGCTTTGCCGGTTTCGCCGAACGCCTGGGCGCAACCCTGCAGCAGCATTTTGGCCGCGAGCGTTTCGACTTCCTGGTGAACAATGCCGGCATCGGGCTGAACGTGCCTTATGTTGAAACCAGCGAGGCGCAGTTCGACCAGTTGCTGAACATTCAGCTGAAAGGCCCGTTCTTCCTCACCCAGCGCCTATTGCCGCTGTTGGTCGACAATGGCCGCATCGTCAACATTTCCACCGGCCTGGCGCGCTTTGCGCTGCCGGGGTATGCCGCCTATGCCGCAATGAAGGGCGCGATGGAGGTGCTGACCCGCTACCAGGCCAAGGAACTGGGGGCGCGTGGCATTCGCGTGAACATTCTGGCGCCAGGGGCGATCGAGACTGATTTTGGCGGCGGCGTGGTACGGGATAACCAGCAGGTGAATGACTACATTGCTGGCAACACGGCGCTGGGGCGGGTGGGCTTGCCGGATGACATCGGGGCGGCGATTGCACTGTTGCTGGAAGACGGTAATGGCTGGATTACCGGGCAGCGGCTGGAGGTTTCGGGCGGGATGTTCCTCTGAACCCGAGAAATGGGGGCCGCTTTGCGGCCCGCACGGCCCTCATTGCCGATCCTTGCCCTCATGCACCTGCACACTCGCCGTCATCCCCGCACTCAGGGTCACCCCTTCCGGCACTTGATCCAGGCGAATCCTCACGGGTATGCGCTGGGCCAAGCGTACCCAGTTGAAGGTCGGCTCCACCTCCGGCAGCAACTGGCTATCCGGGTTGCTGTTGCGGTCGGTGATACCGCGGCTGATGCTCTCAACGTGCCCTTGCATCGGCTCGCCCGCGCCCATCAGCCAGACTTTCACCGTATCGCCCACGCGAATGCGCGGCAGCTTGGTTTCCTCGAAATAGGCCTGGATATAGAAGGTTGAATCATCCACCAGGGCCATTACCGCTTCCCCGGTATTCACATAGTTGCCTTCGGCCAAGCGCAAGTTGGTGATATGCCCGCTGCGCGGTGCGCGCACTTCACTGCGCGCCAGGTTGATCTTGGCAACCTGCAACTGCGCCTCGGCTTCATGCAACTCGCCACGGGCGATGGCCGCATTGATCTGGGCGTTCTCACGCAACTCGGCACTGATCGCCTCCGGCCCCAGGGCCGTGCGTCGGGCCGCTTCACGTTCGCGTAGGCGCAGTTGCTGGGCACGGGTTTCGGTCACCGCGCTGGCCTGGTCAAAGGCCGCCTGGAAGCGTTCGCGGTCGATGCTCATCAAAAGGTCGCCGGCCTTGACCTGCTGGTTGTCGCGGGCCTTCAGCTCGCGCACCCAGCCAGACACATCAGGGGCGACCACCACGACATCGGCGCGCACTCGGGCGTCACGGGTCCAGGGCGTGAGCATGTAGTACTGCCACAGCTGGTAGCCGGCGAACACGGCAAGGGCGACAACACACAGGGTTACCAGGGTACGTACGGCGGCACGCATCGAAACACTCCTTCATAACGTCCCCAGCAGTCGCACCACCAGGAACAACACACAAACGAACAGCGCCGTGTCGAACAGCGCTTCATGCCAGATCCAGCGCCCCAATGGCGTGGCCTGCACCACCAGGCGCAGCAGGCCGGTGAGCACCAGCGCCAGCAACACATAAAGCAGAAACGGGCTGAGCAGCACGCCGCCCACTTCCCACTCACGCAAACCCATGGGTTTCCTCCTGCCAGCGGCACCACTTGCCCCAGCTTTTCTGCAATTGCAGCACCGCACCTTCGGCCAACCGCAGCGCGTCGCTCTCGGGCAGCCGGCACAAAGCGCCAATGAACTGCTCGCTGGCAGCATCCAGACGCTGACCGCGACCTGGCGCCGGCCCTTTGGCCAGTACCGTCTCCACCTGCTGCAGGTATTCGCGCTCGGCCCGCCCCAAGGGGGCTTGGGCGACCGCCAGGCACATGCGCAGGTGCACCAGTTCATCGCCGATATCCAGCCCGTGCAGGCCGTCATCCCAGCGTTTGCGCTCGCTCTCAGGCAGCTCGCCGGCATGCCGCGCCAGTTGCATCAGGCGGTCGGCCATACGCCCGCCAAACCAAGTGTCGGCCCCGCGCAGGTCGCGCCGGGTCAGGCGCACCAGGTCGCTCTGGGTGGCTGCACGCAGGCGCCGGCCCAGCCAGGCCGGGTGGCGGAACACCAACAAACGGAAGGCCATCACCGCCGCCGACACCCCCACCAGCATCGCCAGGGCACTGTTGAGCATGGTCGCCACGCCAAACTGCATGGCATTGAGCGGCGACACCAGCACAATGAAATGCAGGCAATAGGAAGTGGCGGTGGCCCCGGTACGTGGGTGGGCCATGCCCAGGGCGCCGAGGAACAGCGGCACGTCCATGCCCAGGCAAAGCATGGCGAAGCTGCTCCATTGCGGTAGCAGGATCTGCCCGACCAGAAACGCCGCCGGTATCGCCAGGAAGATCCCGCGCAGGAAGCTGAGGCCAATCTGCGCGCCGTTCTCGCGGCTGGCGAACAGGCTGCAGACTACACAAGTCAGCACCAGGCCACCCGGTGCCGAGGGCCAGGCCGTTGCCAGCCAGAAGCCGCTCATTACCAGAAAGGCCAGCGCGCTGCGTGAACCGAACAGCAACGCCAGCGACCAGTCGCGATGCGCGGCCAGGCCCTGGGACAAGTCTTTTGGCGCCCTGCCCGCTTCCACATCCTCCAGCGCCTGGCTGGCGGCCATGGCGTAATCCAGCAGCAGCGCCATGCGTGCCAGGCAGAAGTGTTCCGCCGAACTGATCTGCTCATCATGTGCGGCATCCCAGATACGCTGGCGCAGCAGCAACAGACCGGGCTGGTCGGGTTTGCCCAGCAGCGTGCGCACTTCCTGCAACCACGGCGCCAGGTGCTCGGCCTCCCGCTCATCCAGTTGCCGCCACTGGCGCCGCACCGAACGGGAGATACGCAGCAGCACAATCAGTTTCTGGCTCAGGCCAAGAATGGCACGGGCCCGCTGGCGCCCGCGGTTGCCTTCGAACCAGGCATGTTCGCGCTGGCTGTCGATAGCAACGATGCGGCCCAGGCTCTCCAGCAAGCCTTTGCGTGCCTCGTCTTCGCCGCCCAGCATGGCACTGGCGGCCTGCAGGCCGTTGTGCCAGGCCTGCCGGGCCTGCCCGCCCAGCTGCTGCTCCACCCGCATGGGCCAGAGCAAGGCACTACTGGCAGTGGCACAGAAAATACCCAGGCAGATTTCGGTACAGCGCGCCACGGCCTGGTCAAACACCAGCAGCGGGTGGTCGATGGCCGGCAAGGCGATGATCGCCGCGGTGTAGCCAGCCAGCACGAAGGCATAGGCCCAGGCACTGCGCAGTTGGGTGGATGCTGCGGTGCACAGGGCCAGCCACAGGGCCAGGGCAAGCAGGAACAGGCCGGGGGTTTGCGCGAACAGGCTGATGAACAGCACCGACATGACCGTGCCGACCAAGGTGCCGGCCAGCCGCGCCATGCCTTTTTGCACCACCATGCCCGACAGCGGCTGGGCGACGATGAAGGCGGTCATCAGCGCCCATGACGGCTGCTCCAGGCCCCAGCGCATCGCCAGCCACAGCGCCAGGCCGCCACCGAACAGGGTCTTGATGGCGAACTTGAGGGCGAGGCTACTGGGGGCGAACAGGGCCTGGAGGGTGATGGGCACGAGGCGGACCTTGCGGGGGATGGTCTTACTGAAAAGATAGACAATGGTGAGCAGGATAAAATGGAAACTATTAATTAGCTAGCTAATCATCTTTACTGACAGGTCGGAACCCCTGTGCCGGCCTCTTCGCGGGTGAACCCGCTCCCACAAGGGCCTCACAGGATTCGAGTTGTGCGCGGTCCCTGTGGGAGCGGGTTCACCCGCGAAGAGGCCGGTACAGGCAAAACCCAAATCCCAGGCAAAAAAATAGGCGACCGAAGTCGCCCAAAATGCCTTGCGTGCTCGTGTACCCGGAAGGTCAGCGCGGCTTGCGCTTGTTCGAGTCCTTCCAGATGAAAATGCCCAGACCGGCAAAGAAAGCGACCATCAACCCGACCGTTACCACACCGGCGATAACCACGTTGTCGAAGAACATGCTGGCCTCCCCATTCGTTTGCCGTTGTCCGATGGGTGCAAGTTAACCAATGTGGGGGCAGGGAAAATTGATCGGGGTCAATGGTGCCCGGGGCCGGGCACGCGAGGCGGGTGCAGGGTTGACCTGCGTCAAGTTTCAGCGCTTCTTCGGCTTGCCCTTGGGCTTCTTTTTCTTGCTGGTGTTCAACGGCAAGGCCTGCTCGAATGCATTGCGCATTTCGTTCAGGCGCTTTTCCTTGAGGTCGTGGACGCGCTTGGCGCGTTCGGCATCGAAATCGATGAGGTTGTCTTGGCTCATGGGTGGGCTCGACGATCAACTGAGACTTGCATGATGAAGCCAGGCGCAGGCGCTGACCAGCCCCGCGTCAGACTTCGATGTCTACCAGCAGCCCCTGGCGCACAGGCTCGTCCATCAGTGGCGCCACCGGCACGGTATTGTCGGCGTTGACTTCATCGCCTGGCTCGGCGCTGTAACGCTGCGCCCCGCTTTGCTGACGGCGCTGTTGTTGGCGGCGCTGTTCATCGCGCAACAGCAACGCCTGCTCCTGCGGGTCTCGCTGCTGCTTGAGGTCGATAGCACTTTCGCTGGACGCAGGCTGCGCCGGTACCACCGGCTTGATGTCGGGGGTCGGTTTGACCGGGTCCTGTTGCGAGGTCACCGGGGCGGCACTGAGCGGAATGATCGGCGGCAGCATGGAAGTTCTCCTATGCCCCTGTATCGGCAGGCGCGGTTCTACCTTGATGTCACGGGCAACACTTATTCGGCTTCGTCGCCAGGGTCTTCGTCGCTTGGCGGGCTGGCTTCGCTCCAGGGCCGCTTGTAAACCTGCTGCCAGACCGCGTCCATATGGTCGCGCAGTACCTGCGGAGCGGTTTTGAGCGAAGCGCTGTCGTCGCGCTCGCCGCCGACCGGCTCCTCGCCCGCCGGGGTTATCAGCGATTGGCCGGTGATGGTGTAGCTGGCCTGCCCTTCGCGCATCTCGATGGCAATATCGTGCGGGTCGATACCGCCGCCACAGAAGGCATGGCTGGCCACCGTCACCTCGGCGACACCGTCCTTGTTCAGGTCACTGACATCACTGACATCGTTATAGAAGTCTACGTCCAGGTCCAGGCCCGGGCAGGTGGTTTCCTGTTCGATCTGCCAACGTGCCTTGAATGCGTCACTTTCGGCAGTACGCCCGTACAACGTGGCCTTGAGTACCACCTTGTCCACTTCCTGTTCGCTTTCCGGGTCGCTGGCCTGGCCATCGCTGCGGCTCAAGACCAGCAGGCCTTCACCGTCGCGGTCACGAAAGTGCACGCTCTTGATCGGCGTCTGCACGCCCAGTACCTCAAGTTGCTCCATCGGGATGGCGGGCAAGGTCTCGAAATTTTTCTGCTCACAGGCGGCCAGCAGCAACAGGCTGCCCACGGCCATGGAGGCGCTGATCCAGCGGTGCTTGGCAGACATGTTGATCCGGGACCCTCGTCGGCGGCGCAGTACAGGGCGATGAAACGACTAGACTGTGCCTTTTGATACCTTTCGGTGCGCTCGGCACTTTGGTCTGATCGGCCGATCCGTTAACATAACCGGCTTTTTCATCGCGGGAGTTCAGGCAGTATGGCGCAGCAGTATCAACCGGGGCAACGCTGGATCAGCGACAGCGAAGCAGAGCTCGGCCTGGGTACCATCCTGGCGCAGGATGGCCGCCTGTTGACCGTGCTCTACCCGGCCACTGGCGACACCCGCCAGTATTCCCTGCGCAATGCGCCGCTGACCCGCGTGCGCTTCTCGCCAGGTGACCAGATCACCCACTTCGAAGGCTGGAAGCTGACCGTGCGCGAGGTCGAGGACATCGACGGGCTGATGGTCTACCACGGCCTGGACGGGCAAAACCAGCCTCGCACCCTGCCAGAAACCCAGCTGTCGAACTTCATTCAGTTCCGCCTGGCCAGCGACCGCCTGTTCGCCGGGCAGATCGACCCACTGTCGTGGTTCAGCCTGCGCTACAACACCTTGCAGCACACCAGCAAGCAGGTGCAGTCGGCGCTATGGGGCCTGGGCGGCTGCCGCGCCCAACCGATCGCCCACCAACTGCACATCGCCCGCGAAGTCGCCGACCGCAGCGCCCCGCGCGTACTGCTGGCCGACGAAGTGGGCCTGGGCAAGACCATTGAGGCCGGCCTGGTCATTCACCGCCAACTGCTGTCGGGCCGCGCCAGCCGCGTGCTGATCCTGGTGCCGGAAAACCTCCAGCACCAGTGGCTGGTAGAAATGCGCCGGCGCTTCAACCTGCAGGTGGCCCTGTTCGACGCCGAGCGCTTCATCGAAAGCGACGCCAGCAACCCGTTTGAAGATGCCCAACTGGCACTGGTCGCCCTGGAATGGCTGGTCGATGACGAAAAGGCCCAGGACGCGCTGTTTGCCGCTGGCTGGGACCTGATGGTGGTCGACGAGGCCCACCACCTGGTCTGGCACGAAGACCAGGTGAGTACCGAATACGACCTGGTCGAGCAACTGGCCCAGGTGATCCCGGGCGTGCTGCTGCTTACCGCCACCCCCGAACAACTCGGCCAGGACAGCCACTTCGCCCGCTTGCGCCTGCTCGACCCCAACCGTTTCCACGACCTGGCCGCCTTCCGCGCCGAGAGCGAGCACTATCGCCCGGTGGCCGAAGCCGTACAGGAACTGCTCGACGAAGGCCGCCTTTCGCCCAAGGCCCACGCCACCATCCAGGGCTTCCTGGGGGCCGAAGGCGAAGCCCTGCTGGCCGCGGTCAGCGACGGCGACACCCAGGCCAGCGCGCGCCTGATCCGCGAGCTGCTCGACCGCCACGGCACCGGCCGCGTGCTGTTCCGTAACACCCGCGCAGCAATCCAGGGCTTCCCCGAGCGCCAGCTGCACCCCTACCCGCTGGCCACGCCGGAGCAATACCGCGACCTGCCAGCCGGCGAGCACGCCGAGCTTTACCCGGAAGTCGCCTTCCAGGCCCAGGGCGAGGTAGCTGACGACGAACGCTGGTGGCGTTTCGACCCACGTGTCGACTGGCTGATCGATACCCTGAAAATGCTCAAGCGCACCAAGGTACTGGTGATCTGCGCCCACGCCGAAACCGCCATGGACCTGGAAGACGCCCTGCGCGTGCGCTCCGGCATCCCGGCCTCGGTGTTCCATGAAGGTATGAGTATCCTCGAGCGCGACCGCGCCGCTGCCTACTTCGCTGACGAAGAGTTCGGCGCGCAGGTGCTGATCTGCTCCGAGATCGGCAGTGAAGGCCGCAACTTCCAGTTCGCCCATCACCTGGTGATGTTCGACCTGCCGGCGCACCCGGACCTGCTCGAACAGCGTATCGGCCGCCTCGACCGTATCGGCCAGAAGCACACTATCCAGCTGCACATCCCGTACCTGCAGGGCAGCCCGCAAGAGCGCCTGTTCCAGTGGTACCACGAAGGCCTCAACGCCTTCCTCAACACCTGCCCAACCGGCAACGCCCTGCAGCACCAGTTCGGCCCGCGCCTGCTGCCGCTGCTGGAAAGTGGCGAAAGCAAGGCCTGGGATACCCTGGTGGCCGACGCTCGCAACGAACGCGAACGCCTGGAAGCCGAGCTGCACACTGGCCGCGACCGCCTGCTGGAGCTCAATTCCGGCGGTGCCGGTGAAGGCGAGGCGCTGGTCGAGGCCATTCTCGAACAGGACGACCAGTTTGCCTTGCCGATCTACATGGAAACCCTGTTCGACGCCTTCGGCATCGACAGCGAAGACCATTCCGAGAACGCCCTGATTCTCAAACCAAGCGAAAAGATGCTCGACGCCAGCTTCCCGCTGGGTGACGACGAAGGCGTGACCATCACCTACGACCGTGGCCAGGCGCTGTCGCGCGAAGACATGCAGTTCCTCACCTGGGAACACCCGATGGTGCAGGGTGGCATGGACCTGGTGCTGTCCGGCTCGATGGGCAACACCGCCGTGGCACTGATCAAGAACAAGGCACTCAAACCAGGTACCGTGCTGCTCGAACTGCTGTTCGTCAGCGAGGTGGTGGCGCCACGCAGCCTGCAGCTGGGCCGCTACCTGCCACCGGCGACATTGCGCTGCCTGCTTGACGCCAACGGTAACGATCTGGCATCCCGCGTGGCCTTCGAAACCCTCAATGACCAGCTCGAAAGCGTGCCGCGCGCCAGTGCCAACAAGTTCGTCCAGGCCCAGCGTGACGTGCTGGCCAAGCGCATCAGTGGCGGTGAGACCAAGGTCATGCCGGCCCACGTCGAGCGCGTGGCCGAGGCCCAACGCCGCCTCACGGCAGAAGCCGACGAAGAACTGGCCCGCCTGATCGCGCTGCAAGCGGTCAACCCGAGCGTGCGCGACAGCGAAATCGACGCCCTGCGCAAGCAGCGTGAAGACGGCCTGGCAATGCTGGAAAAGGCCGCCCTGCGCCTGGAAGCCATTCGCGTGTTGGTGGCAGGCTAAGGCAAATCAGGCACCGCTGCCTTTGTGGGAGCGGCCTTGTGTCGCGAAAGGGCCGCAAAGCGGCCCCGAGGTTTCAGCTGCAATGTCTGGATTGCTGGGGCTGCTGTGCAGCCCTTTCGCGACACAAGGCCGCTCCCACATCGACCGCAATGCCTTCAAAAAATATGCAAACAGGCAGCACACTTCACGCTATATGCCAAGCAGCGATTAGATTAATAACCAAATCGTAGAAATCAATGTGCCATTAGTCAGGAAGGCTTAAACACCTCTTCCTATACTGCCTCTGGACAGTCTGCACAGGGTTGTTGCGCAGACGAGTGAAAACTCGATCAAGAGGCACTCAATGGAATGGCTGGGACTGCATCTGTTCACCGACCTTCCGGCAACCGGGCGCATCGTCATCGATTGCCGGCATGAACCTTTCCTGGTTCTGCTCGCCTATATAGTTGCCAGCGCGGCCTGCTTCGCCACCCTGGACATGGCCGAACGCCAGTCACACAGCGAAGACCCTACCGCCCACCGGCAATGGAACATGCTTGGTGCCTGCTGCCTGGCAGGTGGCATATGGGCGATGCATTTCATCAGCATGCTGGCCTTCCAGGCCCCCGTGGAAGTGCATTACGACATTTCCCTTACCATACTTTCGCTACTGATCGCCCTGATCGTCGCCTGGCTGGCCATGCATAGCCTCGACCGCAGCCAGATGCGTGCGCATCACTTCCTGCAGAGCGCATTGCTGATTGGCGTGGGCATCATCCTCATGCACTTCGTCGGCATGGCCGCGCTGGAAACCGGCGCCCACCAGTATTACCGCACCAACCTGCTGCTGGTCTCTGGTGCCATTGCCCTGCTTACCAGCTTGGCCGCGCTGTGCCTGGCCCGCTACTTCCGCAATGGCAGCGGCACCCTGCACCAGCTCATGAAGTACGGCGCCAGCCTGCTGTTGGCCGGCGGCATCGTCGCCACCCACTTCACTGCGATGTCGGCCATGACTCTGGTCATACCAGCCGATACTGCACTGCGCCTGCCCTCTGGTGATAACAGCCTGCAGCTGGGGCTGGGCATCGGTTTCATCACCCTGCTGATCAGTGGCGCCAGCATCAGTGCCGCGCTGGCCGACAAGAAGCTGCAAAGCAAGGAGCACGACCTGCGCCGGATCAGCGTGCTGCTCAGCCAGCTGGACCAGGCCCGCGCATCGCTGCAGCAGGCCGCGCACTACGATGCCCTGACCAACCTGGTCAATCGCCGCGGCTTCAATCAGGTGTTCGCCGAGCGCCTGCTTGAACACCAGGCCACGGCCAGCCGCCTGGCGGTGATGTTCCTCGACATCGACCACTTCAAGCGTATCAACGACAGCCTTGGCCACGACGCTGGTGACCAACTGCTTAAGGCGATCGCCAACCACATCAAGGCCGCCACCCGCAGTCACGACCTGGTCGCGCGCTTTGGCGGCGACGAGTTCTGCGTGGTCACCAGCCTCAACAGCCGAGACGAAGCCCGCCACCTGGCGCAGCGCATCCTGCAACGGATGAAAGAGCCCATCGACCTGGGCGGCCGGCGCATGGTCATGACCACCAGCATCGGCATCAGCATCTTCCCCGAAGACGGCAACACCGCCGAAGAGCTGCTCAAGCATGCCGACCTGGCCCTGTACCAGTCCAAGGGCAACGGGCGCAACAGCCTGAACTTCTTCAACGACACCCTGAAAAGCCGCGCCACCCTGGCTTTGCAGCTGGAAGAGGAGCTGCGCCTGGCCCTGCTCGAAGAGCGAGGGCTGTGCGTGCATTACCAGCCAATCTTCAACCTGAGTACCGGGAAAGTGGCCAAGCTAGAGGCATTGGTGCGTTGGCAACACCCGCAGCACGGCCTGCTCGGGCCCGAGCGCTTTGTCGGAATCGCCGAAGCCAACGGCCTGATTATCGACCTCGACCTGTGGGTACTGCGCCATGCCTGTGCCGACCTGGCCTACCTGCTGCGCCATGGTTATGGTGACCTCAAGGTCACGGTGAATTGTTCAGCCGTCACCCTTGGCCATGATGAGCTGCCCAACGAGATCGAAAAGGCACTGTTCCACGCAGGCCTCGCGCCCCGCCAACTGGAGCTGGAGGTGACCGAGAACGCCCTGATGGGCGATATCCAGCGTACGGTCAACCTGCTCAAGCGCGTTCGCGCCCTGGGCGTGGCCCTGTCGATCGATGACTTCGGCACCGGCTACTCGTCACTGGCCTACCTCAAGCGGCTGCCGCTTGACGTGCTGAAGATTGACCGCACCTTCCTGCAGGAAGTGCCGGGCAGCCTGAAGGACCGCGAAATCGTGCAGGCGATCATCGTCATGGCCCATACCCTGCACCTGCAGGTGGTCAGCGAAGGCGTGGAAACCGCCGAACAACTTGAGTTCCTCAAAGCCCACGGCTGCGACTACCTGCAGGGTTATTTGCTGGGCGGCCCGGTGCCGCTGGCCGAACTGCGGCCGCTGCTGGAGCGGCTGCAGCGCCAGAACGGTGTACTCAGCCCTTGCTGCGGTAAAGCTCCACCAGGGTCGCCGGATCTTTATGCAGGTTCCCCTGGCTACCGTGCAGGCGCATCAATTGCGCGGCGAGGCCACTGAGCGGCGTCGCCGAGCCCTGCTCGCGGGAGAATTTGACTGCACCATCAAGGTCCTTGAGCAGCGTGCGAACGTGCCACTTGATGGGTTCGAAGCGGCTCTCGGCCATTTGCGGCGCGAGAATCTGCAACGGTTTGGAATCAGCAAAGCCACCGGCCAGCGCTTCGGCGATCAGTGTCGCGTCCACCCCGGACTGTTCGGCCAGCGCCACCACTTCGGCGATCACCAAGGCATTGCAGGCCACGATCATCTGGTTGCAGGCCTTGGTCACCTGGCCAGCGCCCACCGCCCCCATGTGCGTCACGCGCTGGCCAAGCACCTGCAGCACCGGGCGCGCACGCTGCAAGTCGGCCGCCTCGCCGCCGACCATGATCGCCAGGGTGCCCGCCTCGGCACCGGGCGTGCCACCAGACACCGGCGCATCCAGCCAGGCCATGCCGCACAGTGCCGCCAGTTCGGCGGCCATTTCACGGGTGGCAGTAGGTTCCAGGCTGGAGAAATCCACCAGCAGCTGACCACTGCGCCCGCCCTGGGCAATGCCTTGCTCGCCGAACACCACCTCACGCACCACCGCCGTGTCGGCCAGGCACAACAGCACCATGTCGCTGTCGCGGCAAAGTTCGGCAGGGCTGCTGGCCAGGCGCGCACCGGCGGCGACCAGTGCGGCGCACTTGTCCGGGTTGCGGTTCCACACAGTCAGCGGGTAACCCGCGGCCAACAGGCGGCGGCACATGGGCAGGCCCATCAGGCCGATGCCGGCGAATCCAAGCGAAGGTAGTGCAGTGCTCATCGATGACTCCTGACTAATTCGAACATTTTCAGGCTGGCCGCTCCCGCAAGGTTCCGCGTCGCCTGGCAGGTCTGTGGATACATTACGCATCCCGTAAACTGTTACCGCCACGCCGAATTGTTACTTACCTCTACCCGCCTTGAACGCCTTCGAGCACCAAAACGGGGCTGCTGCGCATTTTTGCGCACCAAAAACGATCACGCCTCTGCCGGGCCCTTCACCTGAATCACGATGAACGGCGAGACCACCACCGCCCAGATCTCTGGATCGCGGCTTTGCAGGTCCAGGGCCTGCTCGGCGGTGACCGGCCCGACAGTGCCATCACTACGCCACTTGGCGAAGATCTCGCTGCGATTCTCGGCCATTGCCTCGGCTACGGTGATCAGGTCCAGGCTGGGGTCGACCCAAATCAGGTCACCCTTGGCCCAGAAACGCTCCAGGGCTTTCCACTCGATGATTGCCGTCTCGCCAAGCAATTTGGCATAGAGGGTGCTTGTTTGATCAGTCATGGGTGGTATCCGGAAAAATCGGCCAATAAAAAAGGCCGGTATTTTTGCAGAAAAACCCGGTTTCAAATATGTAATTTGGTCGATTGACCCCGAACTTGTGGGGCGGGGTCGCAGATACAGGCAGTTTGATGGCGCTTTTCTGTATCTTTGTGTCGATCATGCGACAACCCAGGAAACAGGCACTTTTCGACCGCTTTTCAAGCGCTCGGACAGCGCTCTACACTGTACCGGTACAGTTCCGGGACATGTTCCGGGGGAAGGTGGGCTTGCGCGTTGGCATGGCCACGCCGCAAATCCCGCCCGGTCTGTAGCCCTGGCCGCCAGGACTATAAGAATTACAACAGAATGAGTGGAGCACTATGATCAAGATTTCCAAGCTGTTCGCCGCAATGGTACTGGCCGGGGTAGCCAGCCATTCGTTTGCCGCCGATACCATCAAGATCGGGATCGCAGGCCCTAAGACCGGCCCTGTGACCCAGTACGGCGACATGCAGTTCATCGGCGCCAAGCAAGCCATCAAGGATATCAACGCCAAGGGCGGCGTCGATGGCAAGATGCTCGAGGCCAAGGAATACGACGACGCCTGCGACCCTAAACAGGCCGTGGCAGTCGCCAACAAAGTGGTCAACGACGGCGTCAAGTTCGTCATCGGCCACCTGTGCTCCAGCTCCACCCAGCCAGCGTCCGACATCTACGAAGACGAAGGCGTGATCATGATCACCCCGGCCGCCACCTCCCCGGAAATCACCGCCCGTGGCTACAAGCTGATCTTCCGTACCATTGGCCTGGACAGCGCCCAGGGCCCGGCCGCCGGCAACTACATCGCCGACCACGTCAAACCGAAGGTGGTTGCGGTACTGCACGACAAGCAGCAGTACGGTGAAGGCATCGCCACCGCGGTCAAGCAAACCCTCGAGAAGAAAGGCACCAAGGTTGCCGTGTTCGAAGGCCTGAACGCCGGTGACAAGGACTTCTCCTCGATCATCCAGAAGCTCAAGCAGAACAACGTCGACTTCGTCTACTACGGCGGCTACCACCCAGAGCTGGGCCTGATCCTGCGCCAAGCTCAGGAAAAGGGCCTGAAAGCCAAGTTCATGGGCCCGGAAGGCGTGGGCAACGACTCCATCTCGCAGATCGCCCAGAACGCCTCCGAAGGCCTGCTGGTGACCCTGCCGAAGTCGTTCGACACCGATCCTGAGAACAAGGCCATCGTCGACGCCATCAAGGCTGACGGCAAAGACCCAAGCGGCCCGTTCGTGTTCCCGGCCTACTCGGCTGTCGAACTGATCGCCAAAGGTATCGAAGCGGCCAAGTCCGAAGACACCGACAAGGTGGCTGCCGCCATCCACGCTGGCACCTTCAAGACTCCTACTGGCGAACTGTCCTACGACGCCAAAGGCGACCTGAAAGACTTCAAATTCGTGGTCTACGAATGGCACTTCGGCAAGCCGAAGACCGAAGTCTCCCCTCAGTAACTGCGTGACTAATAGCTGACCGTAGAAGCCCACTGTGCGAGCAGTGGGCTTTGTTTTACGAGGTTCATGGGCCTGATCCCCGCGATCCGGGGGCGGGCCCACCTGAAAATCTTAAAACCGTCACCCGCGGTTTCCTGGCCTTACCCCCGCCAGCGAAATGCAAATCAGGTTTTTAGGAGCGCTGTAATGCCTGAGATCTACCATTTCTTCCAACAACTGGTTAATGGATTGACCATCGGCAGCACCTATGCCTTGATCGCCATCGGTTACACGATGGTGTACGGCATCATTGGCATGATCAACTTCGCCCACGGCGAGGTGTACATGATTGGTTCCTACGTGGCCTTCATCGCCTTGGCGGGCCTGGCCATGATGGGCATCCATTCGCTGCCGATCCTGATGACCGTTGCCTTCGTCGCGACGATCTTCGTCACCAGTGCCTATGGCTACAGCATCGAACGGGTTGCCTACCGCCCCCTGCGCAACAGCAACCGCCTGATCCCGCTGATTTCCGCCATCGGCATGTCGATCTTCCTGCAGAACACGGTCTTGCTGTCGCAAGACTCCAAGGACAAGTCCATCCCCAACCTGATCCCCGGCAGCTTCTCGTTCGGGCCGGGTGGTGCTGAGGAAGTACTGATCAGCTACATGCAGATCCTGGTGTTCGTGGTCACCCTGGTGGCCATGACCTGCCTCACCCTGTTCATCTCCCGTTCCCGCCTGGGCCGCGCCTGCCGCGCCTGCGCCGAGGACATCAAGATGGCCAACCTGCTGGGCATCAACACTAACAACATCATCGCCCTCACCTTCGTCATCGGTGCCGCCCTGGCAGCCGTGGCGGCCGTGCTGCTGAGCATGCAGTACGGGGTGATCAACCCCAACGCCGGTTTCCTGGTGGGCCTGAAAGCCTTCACCGCGGCGGTACTGGGTGGCATCGGCAGCATCCCGGGCGCCATGCTCGGCGGGCTGGTGCTGGGCGTGGCCGAAGCGTTTGGCGCCGATATCTTCGGCGACCAGTACAAGGACGTAGTGGCATTCGGCTTGTTGGTTCTTGTCCTGCTATTCCGGCCGACCGGCATCCTGGGCCGCCCGGAGGTTGAAAAAGTATGAACAGAAATCTCAAACAGGCGTTCTTCAGCGCCTTGCTGGTCTGGGCCGTGGCCTTCCCGGTACTGGGCCTGAAACTGAGCATCGACGGCATCAGCCTGGCTGTGCACAGCCAGGGCTCGTTCACCATCAGCATCATCGCCGTGTGTTCGGTGCTGATGTTCCTGCGCGTGCTGTTCGACAAGCAGTGGAGTGCGGTGATGGGCCGCCGTTCGGATCGCAAGCTGATCCCGCCGGCTGTCAGCAACTACCTGACCCTGCCGAAGACTCAGCGCTATGTGATCCTGGGCCTGATCGTCGCAGCACTGGTATGGCCGTTCTTCGGCTCGCGCGGTGCGGTCGACATTGCCACGCTGATCCTGATCTACGTGTTGCTGGGCCTGGGCCTGAACATCGTGGTCGGCCTGGCGGGCCTGCTCGACCTCGGTTACGTAGGCTTCTACGCCGTCGGCGCCTATAGCTACGCGATGCTCTCGCACTACCTGGGCTGGAGCTTCTGGGTCTGCCTGCCAATCGCCGGCCTGATGGCCGCCACCTTCGGCTTCCTGCTCGGCTTCCCGGTGCTGCGCCTGCGCGGTGACTACCTGGCGATCGTGACCCTCGGCTTCGGCGAGATCATCCGCCTGTTCCTGCGTAACCTCACCGACTGGACCGGCGGCCCCAACGGCATCAGCAACATCCCCAAGCCGGAGCTCTTCGGCCTGACCTTCGAACGCCGTGCCGCCGAGGGCATGCAGACCTTCCATGAGTTCTTCGGGCTGGAATACAACTCGATCAACAAGGTCATCTTCCTCTACCTGGTGGCCCTGCTGCTGGCTTTGCTGGCGCTGTTCGTGATCAACCGCCTGCTGCGCATGCCGATCGGTCGCGCCTGGGAAGCCCTGCGCGAAGACGAAATCGCCTGCCGCGCACTGGGCCTGAACCCGACCGTGATCAAGCTCTCGGCGTTCACCCTGGGTGCCTGCTTCGCCGGTTTCGCCGGCAGCTTCTTCGCCGCGCGCCAAGGCCTGGTCACGCCAGAGTCGTTCACCTTCATCGAGTCGGCGATCATCCTCGCCATCGTCGTGCTCGGCGGCATGGGCTCACAACTGGGCGTGATTCTCGCGGCCATCGTGATGATCCTGCTGCCGGAGCTGATGCGTGAGTTCAGCGAATACCGCATGTTGATGTTCGGTGCGCTGATGGTGTTGATGATGATCTGGCGTCCGCAAGGCCTGCTGCCTATGCAACGTCCACATATGGAGCTGCGTCGATGAGCCGCGAAATTCTGCAAGTCAGCGGCCTGAGCATGCGCTTCGGCGGCTTGTTGGCGGTCAACGGCGTGGCCCTGACCGTCAAGGAAAAACAGGTAGTGGCGCTGATCGGCCCCAACGGCGCCGGCAAGACCACCGTGTTCAACTGCCTGACCGGCTTCTACAAGCCCAGCGGCGGCACCATCCTGCTCGATGGCCAGCCGATCCAGGGCCTGGCCGGCCACCAGATCGCCCGCAAGGGCGTGGTGCGAACCTTCCAGAACGTGCGCCTGTTCAAGGAAATGACCGCGCTGGAAAACCTGCTGATCGCCCAGCACCGCCACCTCAACACCAACTTCTTCGCCGGCCTGTTCAAGACCCCGAGCTTCCGCCGCAGCGAGAAGGAGGCCATGGAACGCGCGCAGTACTGGCTGGAGAAGGTCAACCTGACCGAATTCGCCAACCGTACCGCCGGCACCCTCGCCTACGGCCAGCAACGCCGCCTGGAAATCGCCCGCTGCATGATGACCCAGCCACGCATCATCATGCTCGACGAACCGGCAGCGGGCCTGAACCCCAAGGAGACCGAAGACCTCAAGGCGCTGATCGCCTACCTGCGTGAGTCGCACAACGTCACCGTGCTGCTGATCGAGCACGACATGAAGCTGGTGATGAGCATTTCCGACCATATCGTGGTGATCAACCAGGGCACCCCCCTGGCACACGGCACGCCGGAGGAAATCCGCGACAACCCTGAAGTGATCAAAGCCTACCTGGGGGAAGCGTAAATGCTGAAGTTCGAGAACGTTTCCACTTTCTACGGCAAGATCCAGGCGCTGCACAGCGTCAACGTGGAAATCAATCAGGGCGAGATCGTCACCCTGATCGGCGCCAACGGCGCCGGCAAGTCGACCTTGCTGATGACCTTGTGCGGCTCGCCGCAGGCGCACAGCGGCAGCATCAAGTACCTGGGTGAAGAACTGGTCGGCCAGCCGTCCTCGCACATCATGCGCAAGAGCATTGCGGTGGTACCGGAAGGCCGCCGCGTGTTCGCCCGCCTGACCGTCGAGGAGAACCTGGCGATGGGCGGTTTCTTCACCGACAAGGGCGATTACCAGGAGCAGCTGGACAAGGTGTTGCAGCTGTTCCCGCGCCTGAAGGAGCGTTACATCCAGCGTGGCGGCACCATGTCCGGTGGCGAGCAGCAGATGCTCGCCATTGGCCGGGCGTTGATGAGCAAGCCCAAGCTGCTGCTGCTTGACGAGCCCTCGCTGGGCCTGGCACCGATCATCATCCAGCAGATCTTCGACATCATCGAGCAACTGCGCCGTGATGGCGTAACGGTGTTCCTGGTGGAGCAGAACGCCAACCAGGCGCTGAAGATCGCTGACCGGGCCTATGTGCTGGAGAACGGCCGGGTGGTGATGCAGGGTACCGGTGAAGCACTGTTGACTGACCCTAAGGTGCGCGACGCGTATCTGGGTGGTTGATTGGGGAAAGGGCCTTCGCAGGCCCTTTTTTCTGCCTGCAAGGAATGTGTTGCCAGTGCCGGCCCTTTCGCGGGTAAACCCGCTCCCACAGGGATCGCAC
>NZ_JBDJLK010000081.1:0-24753 GCF_039673335.1 Pseudomonas sp. TWI929 | reverse complement strand
CGACACAAGGCCGCTCCTACAGGGATCCGCGATTTCCTGTAGGAGCGGCCTTGTGTCGCGATCGGGCTGCAAAGCAGCCCCAACAATTCAAGAGGTCAAGGATGCGTTGGGCTACCTACTTCGCCGTACTGGCATCGGTGCTCAGTGTCGGCCTGGCGCTCGGCGTGAGCATGCCGCTGGTGTCCCTGCGCCTGGAAGCCTGGGGCTACGGCAGCTTCGCCATCGGCGTGATGGCAGCGATGCCGGCACTGGGGGTGCTGGCCGGTGCCAGCCTGGCCAGCCGCCTGGCCGGCTGGGTCGGTGTGCCCTCGGCCATGCGCCTGTGCCTGTGGGGCGGCGCGCTGTCGATCGGCCTGGTCGCACTGCTGCCCAGCTACCCATTGTGGCTGCTGTTGCGGCTGATGATCGGCATGTCCCTGACCGTGGTGTTCATCCTTGGCGAAAGCTGGATCAACCAACTGGTGGTCGAGCAATGGCGCGGCCGCCTGGTGGCGCTGTATGGCAGCAGCTACGCCTTGAGCCAGCTGGCCGGGCCGCTGGTGCTGGGCTTTCTCGGTTCCGATGACGACTTCGGCTTCTGGGCCGCGACCGGCCTGTTGCTGCTCGCGCCGCTGGTGCTGTTGGGGCGTGGCGGTGCGCCGAGCACCGAAGCCTGCAGCGTCACCTTTGGCGACCTGTTCGCCTTCTGCCGGCGCTTGCCGGTGATTGCCTGGGCCATCGCCCTGTTCGCCTCGTTCGAAGCGATGATCCTCACCTTGCTACCGGTGTACTGCCTGCAACAGGGCTTCAGCACCGAAATCGCCCTGTTCATGGTCAGTACCGTGGTGGTGGGTGATGCAGTGCTGCAGCTGCCTATTGGCGCGCTGGCCGACCATATGTCGCGCCGCACCCTGTTCACCGGCTGCGCGGTGACCTTGCTGGTGTCCAGCCTGGCGATTCCGCTGCTGTTGCACACGCCGGCGATCTGGCCGTTGTGGGTGTTGTTCGGCGCTAGCGCGGGGGGCTTGTTCACCTTGTCGCTGGTGTTGATCGGCGAGCGCTACCGGGATGATGAGCTGGTGCGGGCCAATGCCCATGTAGCGCAACTGTGGGGCATTGGCTGCCTGCTTGGGCCGTTGTTGGCGGGGGCGGGGAGCCAGTGGATCAGCGGGCATGCGTTGCTGTTGCTGATGGCGGCAGGGGCTGCTGGGTTGGTGGTATTGACCCGGCGGCGGGGGGCCTTTGAGCCGGCTTCTGCCTGAAAGATTTTGGGGCTGCTTTGCGGCCCCAAAATTGCCGCTACAACATCTTCTCCAAACCAACCGCCTTGCTGATCCAGGCATTGAACCGCCGCCATACCCCACCCGGCTCAGACGTCAGCATATGCCGCCGGCCATTGTCCTCGGTCGCCCACACCAGCTTGTCCCCCACCAGCTTCACCTGGTAACTCAACGCCGGCGCCATACCCTGCTGGGCCAGTTCACGAGTGTATTCGGCCAGCTCCGGGCTATCCACCAGCACCCCGACCTCGGTGTTCCACAGCACCGAGCGCGGGTCGAAGTTGAACGAGCCGATGAAGGTCTTGCGCCGGTCGAACACAATCGCCTTGGTGTGCAGGCTGGAGTCCGAGCTGCCACGGAAACTCAAGTGCCCCGCGCTGGGGTCGCCTGGCTGGCGGCGCAGTTCGTAAAGCTGCACCCCGTGCTCAAGCAGGGCCCGGCGATAGGGCGCATAGCCACCGTGCACCGCCGGAACGTCGGTAGCTTCCAGCGAGTTGGTCAGCAGTTTCACCGAAACGCCCGCGTCAGCGCGGCCGGTCAGGTAAAGCAGCCCTGGGTCGCCCGGCACGAAATAAGCCGATGTCAGCATCAGCTCGCTATGCACGCTGGCCAGGTCCGGCGCCAGTTGCTGGCTCAGCAGCAAATGCGGGTCCGGCTCGTCGTCGGCCAGCACCTTGCTCGGTGCATCCCACAGCGCCTGGGCGTGGGCCCAGATCAGCTCGTTGCGCCATACATCCAGGCGCGGCTGCGACTGGTAGGACATCAAGCGGTCGTACAGGGCTTTGCGCTGGGTCCTGGCTTCGGCCAGCGACACCTCCAGGCGGTGGCGGCTGGCGCGCAGGTCGTTGGCATCCGGGTCACGCCAGAGGAAGTCGGTGATCGGCCGGCTCAGGGCGCTGTTCCAGTACTGGTCGAAGCTATGCCCCAGCTGTTCGGCGATCGGGCCGACGCCTAGTAGGTCGATATCGGTGAAGTTGAGGTTGGGTTCGGCATCGAAGTACTCATCACCCAGGTTGCGCCCACCGACGATGGCCATGCTGTTGTCCACCAGGAACAGCTTGTTGTGCATGCGCCGGTGCTGGCGCGACAGGTTGAACAGCCGGCCCATGGCGCGCGTAACGCCGGTGCTGCGGCCCAGGTGCAGCGGGTTGAACACGCGGATCTGGATGTTCGGGTGGGCATCGAGGGTGCCCATGATCACGTCCAGGCCGTCGCTGGTGGTGTCGTCGAGCAGGATGCGCACGCGCACGCCACGGTCGGCAGCGCGCAGCAGCTCGTGCACCAGGGCGCGGGTGCTGAGGCCGTCGTGGACGATGTAGTACTGCAGGTCGATGCTGGCCTGGGCGTTACGGATCAATTCGGCGCGGGCGCGGAACGCCTCGTTGCTGTTGGGCAGCAGGCGAAAACCCGAGCGGCCGCCGTAGGCCGCGGCCTGGCGCAGCACCGAGCGGCCGAATGCCGACTCATTGGCGGGCAGCGCCTGGCTGGTTTCGCGGGGCGCACTGACGCTGGCACAGCCGGCAAGGCCAAGTAGCAGCACCAGCAGCAGAGGCAAGGCTCGCTGGAGTCTCAAGGGTGAATCGTCCTGTGCAGCAAGGGCTTTAGGGGTTGGACCGTGGCGGGCGGCGCAAAGTTACGCGTCGGCGCTATCTTCATCCAGTAGACGAAGGGCGGTTTCACCTACCTTGCGCACGGCAGCTTCGATCTGCGGCGTTGGCCGCGCGGCGAAATTCATGCGCAGGCAGTGGCGGAACTTGCCAGAGGCCGAGAAGATGCTGCCTACGGCAACCTGCACACCCTGCTCCAGTAAAGCGCGATTTAGCCGCAGCGTATCGAAATGTTCAGGCAATTCCACCCACAACATGAAGCCGCCCTGGGGCCGGCTGACCCGGGTGCCCGCCGGGAAGTAGCGGGTTACCCAGTCGCTCATCAGGTCGCGGCCACGCTGATACTGGCTGCGCATGCGCCGCACATGGGGCTGGTAGTGCCCGCCAGCGATGAAGTCGGCGATGGCCAGTTGCGGCTGGCAGGCCGTGCTGCCGGTGCTGATGTACTTCATGTGCAGCACCCGCTCCAGGTAGCGCCCGGGCGCCACCCAGCCCACCCGCAAGCCGGGGGCGAGGGTCTTGGAGAACGAACTACAGAGCAGCACGCGGCCATCGTCGTCGAACGACTTCAGGGTGCGCGGGCGCGGGTAGGTATAGGCCAGGTCGCCGTATACATCGTCTTCCAGAATCGCCACGTCGTAGCGCTGGGCCAGGCTCAGCAGGGCCTTCTTGCGTGCCTCGGGCATGATGTAACCGAGCGGGTTGTTGCAGCTGGGGGTGATCTGAATCAGCTTGATCGGCCACTGCTCCAGGGCCAGCTCCAGCGCCTCAAGGCTGATGCCGGTGACCGGGTCGGTGGGGATTTCCAGCGCCTTCATGCCCAGGCCCTTGAGGGTTTGCATGGCGCCGTGGAAGCTCGGTGAGTCGACCGCGACGATGTCGCCTGGCTCGCAGACCGCGCGAATGCTGCACGACAGCGCTTCATGGCAGCCGGTGGTGATCACCAGGTCGGCCGGACCCAGGCGGCAGCCGGAATCGAGCATCAGCCGCGCCACCTGCTCGCGCAGGGCCAGGTTGCCGTGGATGTTGTCGTAGTACAGGCCAGGCATGTCCTGCCGGCGGCTCAGCTGGGCGAGGCTGCGCAGCAGCGGCTTGAGGGTAGGGCTGTCGATGTCGGGCATGCCGCGGCCGAGTTGCACCACATCCTTGCGCGGGGTGCTGCGCACCAGCTCCAGCACCTGTTCCCACTGCGAGATATCCACCGGGCGTTGGGCCGGGCGGCTGATGGCGGGCAGGGCAGGCAGGTGGCGGTGGTCGCTGACGAAGTAGCCGGACTTGGGCCGTGGCGAGACCATGCCGCTGTCTTCCAGCATGCGGTAGGCCTGCTGCACCGTGCTCAGGCTGACCCCATGCTCCACGCTCAGGGCGCGTACCGACGGCAGGCGCTGGCCGGGGCGGTACAGGCCCTGCTCGATGCGGGCACCGAGCAGTTCGGCGAGGTTCAGGTAGAGGGTCACGGCATACTCCTGTGCTGCATGGATACAGCGACCGGTACAGTTTGGGTGAAAATACAGCATTCAGTCGGGCTGCGGCCAATTCTGTATGGGAATAATAAGGCTGTATTGGATCTGTATTGCCGACAGTGGCGACGCGCATGCTTTCCCCACGGTATCAACAGAGTGGGAGATAGCAGTGATGGGTGGCATGAGCGATGTGCGTTTGCAACTGATGGCCAAAGAACTGGACGCCGGGCAGCAGACCAAGGTTTTCAATGCGCCGGCGGGGCTGGGGCGTTGGGGGCTGATGCTGCATCGCTGGCACACCCGCAGGGCGCTGCTGCAGTTGACTGATGATGAGTTGCGCGATGTCGGGCTGAGCTGGGAGCAGGCGCGGATCGAGGGGCGCAAACCCTTCTGGAAAGACTGATCAGGCAGATGCTGCGCGGTCAGTGTAGGAGCGGCCTTGTGTCGCGATAGGGCCGCAAAGCGGCCCCAGCGATTTCTGCGGCGAGCTGAAAGCCTGGGGGCGCTTCGCACCCCTATCGCGACACAAGGCCGCTCCTACATCGACCGCATTGCTTTCAGACCAGCTCTTTAAGGCGATGCCACAGCATCCCCAGCGCCAGCAGCGGCGAGCGCAGGTGCTGGCCGCCGGGGAAGGTGATGTGCGGCACCTTGGCGAACAGGTCGAAACGCCCGCTCTCCTGGCCGCTGATGGCCTCGCCCAGCAGGCGCGCGGCCAGGTGGGTGGCGTTGAGCCCGTGGCCGGAATAGGCCTGGGCGTAATACACGTTCGGCTGGCTGGCCAGACGGCCGACCTGTGGCAGGCGGTTGGCGCCGATACCGATCATGCCGCCCCACTGGTAGTCGATGCGCACGTCGGCCAGCTCCGGGAACACCTTGAGCATCTTCGGCCGCATGTAGGCGGCGATGTCCTTCGGGTCGCGGCCCGAGTAATGGCAGGCACCGCCGAACAGCAGGCGGTGGTCGGCGGAGAGGCGGTAGTAATCCAGCGCCACGCGCTGGTCGCACACCGCCATGTTCTGCGGTAGCAACTTGTGGGCACGTTCCTCACCCAGCGGCTCGGTGGCGATGATGTAGCTGCCGGCTGGCAGCACCTTGCCGCCCAGTTCGCGGTTGAGGTTGTTGTGATAGGCGTTGCAGCACAGCACCAAGGTCTTGGCGCGTACCCGGCCCTGGGCGGTATGCACCTGCACTTCTGTGCCGTAGTCGATGCGGGTGACTTCCGATTGCTCGAACAGTTTCACGCCCAGGCGGGCGGCCACGGCGGCTTCGCCAAGGGCCAGGTTGAGCGGGTGCAGGTGCCCAGAGCCCATGTCGACCAGCCCGCCCACATAGCAATCGGCGCCGACCACGCTGTGGATATCGTCCTTGCCGACCAGGCGCAGCTCATGGGCATAGCCAAGGCTGCGCAGTTCCTCGGCGTCTTCGGCAAAGCCCAGCAGCTCGGCGGGTTTGTTAGCCAGGTCGCAGTAACCCCAGGTCAGGTCACAGGCGATGGCATGCTTTTCGACGCGTTCGCGGACGATCTGCACGGCTTCCAGGCCCATCAGCTTCATGCTGCGTACGCCGTCCTCGCCAATCACCGGCAGGAACTGCTCCAGGCCATGGCCGACACCGCGGATCAGTTGCCCGCCATTGCGCCCGCTGGCGCCCCAGCCGAGCTTGCGTGCTTCCAGCAGTATCACCGAAAAGCCGCGTTCGGCCAGTTCGATGGCGGTGTTCAGGCCCGAGTAGCCGCCACCGACGATGCATACATCGGCGCTGTGTTCGCCTTGCAGGAAGGAGTGGTCAGGGTGTGGCGCGCTGCTGGCGGCGTAATAGGAGGCGGCGTGCTGCGCGCTGTGGATCATGGGCTCGGTCCTGAGGCTGGTGGGCTAGTGGAGGAGGATAAGCCGGGGCTCTGGGGTGGGCAACCGCTTGACCTGGTTAACACGGCCCCGGCAATACCTGCGGTGAAGCTAGAATCCTGGGGGCGCTACGCACCCCTTTCGCGACACAAGGCCGCTCCTACAAAGAGCGTGTGGGCCTATAATCCGGCCTGGTTTTCAATATTTGTACCTAGCCATGTCCTGCAACCGCCACAAGATCCACTTCCTGCGCGAACTCATCCCCTCGTTCGAGTGCGAACCCGGCTGCCATGACTGCTGCGGCCCGGTCACCACCTCGGCGGAAGAAATGGCCCGCCTGCCGCGCAAGTCCCAGGCCGAGCAGGACGCCGCGCTGGAGCGCCTGGACTGCGTGCACCTGGGCCCCAATGGCTGCACGGTGTACGAAGAGCGGCCGATGATCTGCCGCCTGTTCGGCACTACCCCGCGCCTGGCCTGCCCGCGTGGGCGTGGCCCTGAACCGATGATCGACCCTGCTGCAGAGCAGCTGGTGCACCAGTTCATTGCCACCACCCGCCAGGTACTGGTCTAGCCTCAGTCCGGGATCGGCAGGCAGAGGCTCTCCTTCACCTCTTCCATCACGATGTAGCTCTTCGATTCGCGCACGTGCGGCAGCTTCAGCAGGATGTCGCCAAGCAGCTTGCGGTACGACGCCATCTCCGAAATACGCGCCTTCACCAGGTAGTCGAAGTCACCGGAAACCAGGTGGCACTCCAGCACGTGCGGCAGCTTCAGTACCGCGCGGCGGAACTCCTCGAAGGTGTCGCCCGACTTGTAGTCCAGGCTGATTTCCACGAACACCAGCAGGCTGCCCTTGAGGTGCTGCGGGTTCAGGCGGGCGTTGTAGCCCATGATGATGCCCTCGCGCTCCAGGCGGCGAACCCGCTCGGTGCAAGGGGTGGTGGAAAGCCCAACTTTCTCGCCCAGTTCAGTGAAGGAAATACGCCCGTCATTCTGCAGGATACGCAGGATGTTACGGTCGATCTTGTCCAGTTCACGCTTGCTCTGGTGCTGGGTTCTCATAGGGGATGCCCCTCCGTGAAAGGCGATTTTGCCGAGAATTCTCGCCAATAATAGGCTTTTATATAGTGAATTGCACTGGCCTCAAATTCCTATACTGCGCCCATTCATGCCATTTCAATAAAAGTTTGCGGCGCGCCGCGTGCGAGGGATAAAACGATGCGAGTTCTGGTACTTGGTAGCGGCGTAATTGGAACCGCCAGTGCCTACTACCTGGCCCGGCAAGGTTTCGAAGTCACGGTGGTCGACCGCCAGCCGGCGGTGGCCATGGAAACCAGCTTTGCCAACGCTGGCCAAATCTCGCCCGGCTATGCCTCGCCATGGGCTGCCCCAGGTGTGCCGCTGAAGGCCATCAAGTGGCTGCTGGAGCGACACGCCCCGCTGGCCATCAAGCTCACCGGCGACGTCGACCAGTACCTGTGGATGGCACAGATGCTGCGCAACTGCACCGCCAGCCGTTACGCGGTGAACAAGGAGCGCATGGTGCGCCTGTCCGAGTACAGCCGTGACTGC
The DNA here is from genome assembly GCF_039673335.1 of Pseudomonas sp. TWI929. Taxonomy (NCBI): domain Bacteria; kingdom Pseudomonadati; phylum Pseudomonadota; class Gammaproteobacteria; order Pseudomonadales; family Pseudomonadaceae; genus Pseudomonas; species Pseudomonas sp. TWI929. The sequence goes on along the minus strand of NZ_JBDJLK010000081.1, from coordinate 17,005 downwards.
CTCGACGAACTGCGCGCCGAAACCGGCATCAACTACGAAAACCGCAGCCTGGGTACCACCCAGCTGTTCCGTACCCAGGCTCAGGTGGACGCCGCAGCCAAGGACATTGCCGTGCTCGAACAGTCCGGCGTGCCTTACGAGCTGCTCGACCGCGACGGCATTGCCCGCGTCGAACCGGCCCTGGCTGGCGTGAAAGACATCCTGGCTGGCGCCCTGCGCCTGCCTAACGACCAGACTGGCGACTGCCAGCTGTTCACCACCAAGCTTGCCGACATGGCGCTGAAGCTGGGCGTGGAATTCCGCTTCGGCCAGGACATCCAGCGCCTGGACTTCGCTGGCGACCGCATCAATGGCGTGTGGATCGACGGCAAGCTGGAAACCGCCGACCGCTACGTGCTGGCGCTGGGCAGCTACTCGCCGCAGATGCTCAAGCCGCTGGGCATCAAGGCCCCGGTTTACCCGTTGAAAGGTTATTCGCTGACCGTGCCGATCACCAACGGCGACATGGCCCCGACCTCGACCATTCTCGACGAGACCTACAAAGTCGCGATCACCCGTTTCGACAACCGCATCCGTGTTGGCGGCATGGCTGAAATCGCCGGTTTTGACCTGTCGCTGAACCCACGTCGGCGCGAAACGCTGGAGATGATCGTCAACGACCTTTATCCTCGCGGCGGTGACCTGAGCCAGGCCAGCTTCTGGACCGGCCTGCGCCCGGCGACCCCGGACGGTACCCCGATCGTCGGTGCCACGGCGTTCCGCAACCTGTTCCTGAACACCGGTCACGGTACCTTGGGCTGGACCATGGCGTGCGGCTCCGGTCGCCTGCTGGCCGACCTGATTGCGCGCAAGAAGCCGCAGATCAGTGCCGAAGGCCTGGACATTTCCCGTTATGGCAACAACCCTGAAGTGGCCAAGCACGGGCAGACTGCGCCGGCTCACCAGCAGTAAGTTCGCCTGTACCGGCCTCTTCGCGGCTAAAGCCGCTCCCACAGGGGCCGCACAATCCTTGGCATTGTGCGGCCCCTGTGGGAGCGGGTTCACCCGCGAAGAACCCAACACCGATTTCAACCCGAACCACCATAAGGCAGCCGCCATGCGTCCCGCCCGCGCCCTGATCGACCTCCAGGCCCTGCGCCACAACTACCGTCTGGCCCGTGAACTGACCGGTGCCAAAGCCCTCGCCGTGATCAAGGCAGATGCCTACGGCCACGGCGCCGTACGCTGTGCCCTGGCCCTGGAGGCCGAAGCCGACGGCTTTGCCGTGGCCTGCATCGAAGAAGCGCTGGAGCTGCGCGCCGCTGGTATCAAGGCCCCGGTGCTGCTGCTGGAAGGCTTCTTTGAGGCCAGCGAGCTGGCGCTGATCGCCGAGCATGACTTGTGGTGCGTGGTGCACTCGCTGTGGCAGCTGGAAGCCATCGAGAAAACCCAGGTACACAAGCCGCTTACCGTCTGGCTCAAGCTCGACAGCGGCATGCACCGCGTCGGCCTGCACCCCAAGGATTACCACGAGGCCTACCAGCGCCTGCTGGCCAGTGGCAAGGTTTCGCGCATCGTGCTGATGACCCACTTTGCCCGCGCCGACGAGCTGGACGCTGACGCCACCGCCCAGCAGATCGCTGTGTTCGAATCCGCCCGTCAGGGCCTGGCCGCCGAGTGCAGCCTGCGTAACTCGCCCGGCGTACTGGGCTGGCCGCAGGCGCCCAGCGACTGGGTACGCCCGGGCTTGATGCTGTACGGCGCCACGCCATTCGAAGTGGCCCAGGCCGAGGCCGAACGCCTGCAACCGGTGATGACTCTGCAATCGCGGGTGATCAGTGTGCGCGAGCTGCCCGCTGGCGAGCCGGTAGGCTATGGCGCCAAGTTCGTCAGCCCACGGCCAACCCGTGTTGGCGTAGTCGCCATGGGTTATGCCGATGGCTACCCGCGCCAGGCGCCCACAGGCACCCCGGTGCTGGTGGCCGGCAAGCGCGCCCAGCTGATAGGCCGGGTGTCGATGGATATGCTGTGCATCGACCTCACTGACGTGCCGGAAGCCACCGTCGGCAGCCCGGTCGAACTGTGGGGCAAGCAGGTGCTGGCCAGTGAAGTGGCTGCGCATGCGGGCACCATTCCGTACCAGATCTTCTGCAATCTGAAGCGGGTACCACGGGACTACGTCGGCGAATGACACGCTGAAGCGGACAGGTTGAGGGGCGGTGTGTTGTAAATACTGAACGGCATTGCCATGATATCGTTCACATCCACCCCCCTTTCCACCGTTTCAGGAGGCTCCAGCTTTGGACGTCGGCGAACGACTGCAAGCCATCCGCAAGCTCAAGGGCCTGTCCCAGCGCGAACTCGCCAAGCGAGCCGGGGTGACCAACAGCACCATCTCGATGATCGAGAAAAACAGCGTAAGCCCCTCCATCAGCTCGCTACGCAAGGTGCTGAGCGGCATCCCCATGTCCATGGTCGAGTTTTTTTCGGTCGAACTGGAAGCTGAAAGCCCTGCGCAGATCGTCTACAAAGCCCACGAGCTGATCGATATCTCGGACGGTGCGGTGACCATGAAGCTGGTCGGCAAGTCGCACCCCAACCGCGCCATCGCCTTTCTCACCGAGGTCTACCCGCCAGGTGCCGACACCGGTGCCGAAATGCTCACACACGACGGCGAAGAAACCGGCATCCTGCTGGAAGGCCGCCTGGAGCTGGTGGTCGGCAACGAGATCTTCATCCTCGAAGAAGGCGACAGCTACTACTTTGAAAGCACCCGCCCGCACCGCTTTCGCAACCCGTTCGACCAGCCTGCGCGGTTGATCAGCGCGGCGACGCCTTCAAACTTTTGATCCAGCGCAGTGCATTGATTCGGCAATACCCCTTTCCTGTGTAGGGTCGTTTCACGGCCTCTGGGTTCCCGCTATACTTTTCAACGCTCGCCGATTCGTGGCCGCGAGCGTGATTAGCCACCATGAGGGTGTTCGCGTGAACCAAATCAAGAAGATGCTGGCCGTACCAGCAGCCGTATTCGCCCTCTGGGCAATGAGCGCAACCGCTGCGACCAATGATGACATCGCCAAACGCCTGGAGCCGGTTGGCCAGGTGTGCGTCCAGGGCCAGGAGTGCAAAGGCATGGAAGTAGCCGCTGCAGCGGGGGGCGGGGGTGCCAAGACGCCGGACGAGATCATCGCCAAGCACTGCAATGCCTGCCATGGCAGCGGCCTGCTCGGCGCGCCGAAAATTGGCGATACCGCAGCGTGGAAAGAACGCGCCGACCACCAGGGCGGCCTCGACGGCATCCTGGCCAAGGCCATCACCGGCCTGAACGCCATGCCGCCGAAAGGTACCTGCGCGGACTGTTCGGATGACGACCTGAAAGGGGCGATCAAGAAAATGTCCGGGCTGTGAGAAACAGCTGAATTGCGTGAAGCCCGCCGTTGATGGCGGGCTTTGTTTTTGTGCTGCCTGTGCCGGCCCTTTCGCGGCTAAAGCCGCGAAGAGGCCGGCGCAGGTAACCAACCCGCTTGACCCCATGTCCAACCCCTGAACCCATGGATGTCTCAGGAGGCCCCGATGCATCTCTGCTCCATCGACCAGGCTGTCGAGCAAGTCCTGGCACGCCTGCCAGCCCACATCCACATGGGCCTGCCGCTTGGCCTGGGCAAGCCCAACGCTTTCGTCAACGCGCTCTATGCTCGGGTACGCGAACTCCCTGAGCGGCAGCTGACCATTTACACGGCCCTGTCCCTCGGCCGCCCGCCACTGGGTGATGGTTTGCAACGGCGCTTTCTCGAACCCTTCGTCGAACGTGTCTTTGCCGACTACGAAGAACTCGCCTACCTCGCCGACCTGCGCAACGACAGCCTGCCGCCGAACATTCGCGTCGAGCAGTTCTTCATGCAGCCGGGCAGCCTGTTGCACAGCGAATCGGCCCAGCAGGACTACATCAGCAGCAACTACAGCCACGCCGCACGTGATATCAACGCCAAGGGCCTGAACCTGATCGCCCAGCTGGTGGCGGCCACCCCCGAGAAACCGGTGCACCTGAGCCTGGCCTGCAACCCCGACATCACCCTCGACCTGTTGCCGATGATCGCCAAGCGCCGCGCCGCTGGCGAAACGATCCTCATGCTCGGGCAGGTGCATGCCGAGCTGCCCTACATGCCGGGCGACGCCGAGCTGCCCATCGATGCCTTCGACCTGCTGCTCGATGAGGCCGAGCAACGCCGGCTGTTCTCCACGCCGAATATGCCGGTCGGCATCCAGGACCACTGCATCGGCCTGCACGCCAGCAGCCTGGTGCGTGACGGCGGCACGTTGCAGATCGGTATTGGTGCCATGGGCGATGCGGTAGCCGCAGCATTGCTGGCGCGCCAGGGCGATAACGCCGGTTACCGTGCCGTGCTCGACGCGCTGGATGTCGCCCCGTGGCAAACGCTGATCGAGCGGGAAGGGGGCCTGGAACCCTTCGCCCAGGGCCTGTACGGCTGCAGCGAGATGTTCGTCAATGGTCTGCTGGTGCTGGCCGAAGCAGGGCTGCTGCGACGCCCGGCCGATGAACAGGGCGTTCTATTGCATGGCGGCTTCTTCCTCGGCCCGCAGGCGTTCTATCAGCGCCTGCGCGACATGCCGCTGGAACAGCGTGCGCAGTTCGTCATGACCCGTATCAGCTTCATCAACGAGCTGTATGGGCAGGAAGAGCTGAAACGCCGCCAGCGCCGCGATGCGCGCTTCATCAACACTGCGTTCGGCATGACCCTGCTGGGTGCCGGGGTGGCCGATCAGCTGGAAGACGGCCGTGTGCTTAGTGGTGTGGGCGGGCAATACAACTTCGTTGCCCAGGGCCATGCGCTGGAGGGCGGGCGTTCGATCCTGCTGTTGCGCAGCTGGCGCGAGGCGGGCGGGGAGGTGACGTCGAACATTTTCTGGACTTATGGCCACTGCACCATCCCCCGGCACCTGCGCGATATCGTGGTGACCGAGTACGGCATTGCCGACCTGCGCGGGCAGACCGACAGCGAGGTGATTGCGCGGTTGCTGGCGGTGTGTGATTCGCGGTTTCAGCAGGGGCTGATCGAACAGGCCAAAAGCGCCGGCAAGTTGGGCAAGGACTTTCAGCTGGAAGCGCGCTTCAACGACAACACCCCGCAACGCCTGGAGGCGATCAGGGCGCAGCATGCGCGGTTGTTCCCGGAGTATCCGCTGGGTACGGACTTTACGGCCGAAGAGCGGGAATTGTTGAGGGCGCTGAACTGGTTGAAGAGCAAGTTCAAGCTGAGCGAGGTGCTGGAGCTGGGCAAGGCAGCGCTGGATGCGCCGGGGCCGGAGGAGTATGAGCGGCATCTGGTGCGGATGCAGTTGAACCAGCCGCAGGGGCTGAAAGAAGAGATGTACCAGCGGTTGCTGCTGGCGGGGTTGGCGGCAACCCAATAACCCCCAGGGTGCATTGGCCCCCTGTGGGAGCGGGTTTACCCGCGAATGCGATGGCACATTCGAAAACGTATTAGCGGGTGAACCCGCACCCACAGGGTTCGCGGTGAGGCCTTATTCGATGAAGCTGACCACACCACCTTCCAGCGACTTCACCCGGGCCAGCGATTCAACGCGGTAGCCCTGGCTGTCCAGTTCGGCACGGCCGCCCTGGAACGACTTCTCGATAACGATGCCAAGGCCAGCCACGGTGGCGCCGGCCTGCTTGATGATCGAGATCAGTGCCTGCGACGCCTTGCCGTTGGCCAGGAAGTCGTCGATCACCAGCACGCGGTCGCTGCTGTTGAGGTGGCGCGGCGAGATGGCCACGGTGTTCTCGGTCTGCTTGGTGAAGGAATACACCGAGGCGGTCAGCAGGTTCTCGGTCAGGGTCAGCGACTGGTGCTTGCGCGCGAAGATCACCGGCACGCCCAGTTTCAGGCCAGTCATCACCGCCGGGGCAATGCCCGAGGCTTCGATGGTGACGATCTTGGTTACGCCGGCATCGGCGAACAGGCGGGCGAACTCGTCACCGATCAGCTGCATCAGCGCCGGATCGATCTGGTGGTTGAGAAACGCGTCGACTTTGAGAACCTGGTCGGAAAGCACGATGCCTTCTTCGCGAATCTTCTGATGCAGTGCTTCCACTGTGATTTCCTCGATGTAACAAAGGTGGCCGCTGTAGGCGGCAATATTTAAGAGTAATGGTTGATCAGCGTTTGAGCATTGCCCGGATATCGGCCAGGGCGTTGTTGCCGCGTGCGGCTTTCACCTCGACCGGCGCATCGTCCAGACCCTCCCAGGCCAGGTCGTCCGGTGGCAGTTCGTCGAGGAACCGGCTGGGCGTGCAGTCGATGATTTCACCGTACTGCTTGCGCTTGGCGGCGAAGGTGAAGGCCAGGGTCTGGCGCGCGCGGGTAATGCCCACGTAGGCCAGGCGGCGTTCCTCTTCGATGGTGTCGGCCTCGATGCTGGAGCGGTGCGGGAGGATTTCCTCTTCCATGCCCATGATGAACACGTAGGGGAACTCCAGGCCCTTGGAGGCGTGCAGGGTCATCATCTGCACACCTTCGGCGTTCTCTTCTTCTTCCTGCTGGCGCTCGAGCATGTCGCGCAGCACCAGCTTGCCGATGGCGTCCTCGATGGTCATGTCACCCTCTTCGTCCTTCTCGAGGGTGTTTTTCAGCGCTTCGACCAGGAACCAGACGTTGCTGATGCGGAACTCGGCCGCCTTGTCGCTGGCGGTCTGCTGGCGGATCCAGTTCTCGTAGTCGATGTCGCGGATCATCTCGTGCAGCGCGGCAATCGGGTCTTCCAGGGCAACCTTGTGGCGTACCCCGTCCAGCCAGTGCTTGAAGCGCTGCAAACGCTCGGTGTAGCGCGCGTCCAGGTGCTCGCCCAGGCCCAGCTCTTCGCTGGCGGCGTACATCGAGATGCCGCGCTCGGTGGAATAGTTGCCGAGCTTTTCCAGGGTGGTGGAGCCGATCTCGCGGCGCGGTACGTTGATCACCCGCAGGTAGGCGTTGTCATCGTCCGGGTTTACCAGCAGGCGCAGGTAGGCCATCAGGTCCTTGACCTCCTGGCGGCCGAAGAAGCTGTTGCCGCCCGACAGGCGATACGGCACCTGGTGGTGCTGCAGCTTCAGTTCGATCAGCTTGGCCTGGTAGTTGCCGCGGTAAAGGATGGCGAAGTCGCTGTACGGGCGGTTGGTGCGCAGGTGCAAGGTGAGGATTTCCATGGCCACGCGTTCGGCCTCGGCTTCTTCGTTCTTGCAGCGGATCACGCGGATCTCGTCGCCCACGCCCATCTCGCTCCACAGCTGCTTTTCGAACGCGTGCGGGTTGTTGGCGATCAGCACGTTGGCGCAGCGCAGGATGCGGCTGGTGGAGCGGTAGTTCTGCTCCAGCATGACGATCTTCAGGGAGGGGTAGTCCTCCTTGAGCAGCATCAGGTTCTCGGGGCGGGCACCGCGCCAGGCGTAGATCGACTGGTCGTCGTCGCCCACCACGGTGAACTGGTTGCGCATGCCGATCAGCATCTTCACCAGCAGGTACTGGCTGGCGTTGGTGTCCTGGTATTCGTCCACCAGCAGGTAGCGCACGCGGTTCTGCCAGCGCTCCAGCACCTCGGGGTGCTCCTGGAACAGCTTGACCGGCTGCAGGATGAGGTCGTCGAAGTCCACCGCGTTGAACGCCTTGAGCGTGCGCTGGTAGTGGGTGTAGACGATCGCGGCGGTCTGCTCGCGCGGGTTGCGCGCCTTTTCCAGGGCCTCGGGCGGCAGGATCAGGTCGTTCTTCCAGGCACCGATCATGTTCTTGATCTCGTCGATGCCGTCGTCGCCGGAGTATTCCTTCTGCATGATGTCCGACAGCAACGCCTTGATGTCGGACTCGTCGAAGATCGAGAAGCCCGGCTTGTAGCCCAGGCGCTCGTGCTCCTTGCGGATGATGTTCAGGCCCAGGTTGTGGAACGTGCACACCGTCAGGCCACGGCCTTCCCCCGGACGCAGCAGGGTGCCGACCCGCTCCTTCATCTCGCGTGCGGCCTTGTTGGTGAAGGTCATCGCCACGATGTACTGGGCACGGATGCCGCAGTTCTGGATGAGGTGGGCAATCTTGCGCGTGATCACGCTGGTCTTGCCCGAACCTGCACCGGCGAGCACCAAAAGAGGGCCGCCGACGTAGTCACGGGCTTCTTGCTGCCGGGGATTGAGTCGGGACATGCTAGAAACCGGGGGTCGCCAGAAAATAGCCGCGCATTCTAACAGGCATAGGGCCGTTGTGGCGCGACCGTCTGACGTCTGAGTCAGACTTTTGTGCGTATGAATCATTAGTCAGACTAATGCTAGGTACTGCAAAAATCGTATTTGCTGCTGAGAGCGGTTTCGCGCAGGATGCACGACAAAATGCGTCGGGACGCTACACCATCCACTGCATGTATAAAAGTGAAAATCATTTTCATTAATGCAGTAGCATACCCGACCTCTCCCGTTGCACCGTGAAGCCTTAAGGAGCCCGCTTGTCCACGCCTGTCGAACCTTTGCGTTTGCTGCTGTTGGCTGATGAGCCGGAATGGACCGTGTTGCTGCGCGACTGCGTGCGCGCACTGGACGGCAGCGCAGTGCTGTTGACCGCACCGAACTGGGAAGCGGTTGACAGCCTGTTCAGCCACGACCGCCAAGCCGTGATCCTGGCGACCCCGGCATTGCAGCCAACGCCCGGGCGTTGCGAGTTGCCGACCATCTTGCTACTGGACCACGAGCCCGAGGCCGCGCCCAGCGCCGTCAGCGACTGGCTGGTGCGTGACCAGCTCAATGCCGACACCTTGCGCCGCTCGCTGCGCCATGTGCGCGAGCGTGGCGTGCTGGTGGCCACCTTGCAGCGCCTGGCCGAGCAGGACCCGTTGACCGGCATCGCCAACCGCCAGGGCTTCCAGGCCTTGCTGACGGCGCGCCTGGCCGAAAACGACGGCCGCGGTGTTGCCTTGGGGCACCTCGACCTGGACAACTTCCGCCACGTCAACGATGCCCTCGGCCACCAGAGTGGCGACCGCCTGATCCTGCAAGTGGTGGCGCGTCTGCAAAACCAGTTGGAGGCTGGCGACCAGCTGGCGCGCCTGGGCAGCGACGAGTTTGCCCTGTTGATCGACACGCGCCGCGACGCCAACCGTGCCGAATGGATGGCCGAGCGCATCGTCGAGGCCCTGGCCGAACCCTACTGGATCGACGGCGAAAGCCTGCTGCTGGGCTGCAGCCTGGGCCTGGCCCATGCCCGTGCCCAAAGTGGCGCCGACCCGCTGATGTGGCATGCACACATTGCCATGCGCCAGGCCAAGGGCAGCCAGGGTTGCACCTTCCATGTCTTCAACGAACGCATCAATCGCAATGCCCGCAGCCTTGCCGACCTGGAAAGCGAACTGCGCCGCGCCCTGCGCCGCGACGAGCTGGAGCTGCACTACCAGCCGCGGCTGAACCTGGCCGACGGGCGCATCGTCGGCCTGGAGGCGCTGGTACGCTGGCGCCATGCCGAGCGCGGCCTGTTACCACCGAGCGAGTTCGTGCCCCTGGCCGAGCAGAGCGGGCTGATTGTGCCGCTGGGCTACTGGGTGATTTCCCGTGCCCTGCGCGACATGCAGGCATTGTGCGAACGCGGCCTGGAGCCGCTGCACATGGCGGTCAACCTGAGCTTCCGCCAGTTCCAGGACAGCCAGTTGCTGGCCACCTTGAGCCGCCTGATCCTCGAGCACGGGGTTGATGCGCGCTGGCTGGAGTTCGAACTGACCGAAACGGCAGTGATGCGCCGCAACGAACTGGTGCGCCAGACCATGGATGCGCTGGGGCGCCTGGGCGTGCGCTTTTCACTCGATGACTTTGGCACTGGTTTTTCTTCGTTCGTGCACCTCAACAGCCTGCCGATCACCTTGCTCAAGGTGGACCGCAGCTTTGTTGCCGAGATGGAAATGCGCGAGGAGAACCGCAAGCTGGTGCACGCCATGATCAACCTGGCGCACAACCTCAACCTCGAGGTGGTGGCCGAAGGGGTGGAGAGTGAAGAGCAATTGGCGTTGTTGCGCGGGTTTGGTTGTGACCAGGTGCAAGGGTTCCTGGTCAGCAAGCCGCTGCCGGTGGGGGAGTTGATGGAGTTCTTGCTGGATTGCAGCAAGCCGAAGCTGGTTAGCCTGTGACATCGTAGGGGAGGGCTTCGCCCTCCATCGCGACACAAGGCCGCTCCTACAGGAGACCGCGGCACCTGGGCCTTTCGCGGTCCCTGTAGGAGCGGCCTTGCGTCGCGAAAGGGCTGCAAAGCAGCCCCAGCATTTACACAGACACTGCTGACCTGTCAGGCATACCAACCTTCCTCATCAACCGCTTCATCCGCCATTCAAAGCCAAGGGTCAGCGCTACCGCCGCACACGCCAGCCCCAGCGCCAACCCCCACCAGATCCCGACCGCCCCTCCGCCCAGGTTGAACGCGAACAACCAGGCACTCGGCGCCCCCACCAGCCAGTAGCAGCACAAGCCGATCAGGAAGGTAGTCTTGGCATCCTTCAGCCCGCGGATAGAGCCCATCGCAATGGTCTGCATGCCATCGAACAACTCAAACCAGGCCGCCACCATCACCAATTGCACCGCCAGTTGGTAGATGGCTGTAAAACCTGGGTCATTCCGGTCGATGAACAACCCCACCAGCGCATCCGGCAGCAGCAAGAACAGCGCCGCGAAGGCAAACATGATCATCCCGCCGAAGCCGATGCCTACCCGCCCGGCGCTGCGCGCCGCCAGCAGGTTGCCAGCGCCGTAATACAACCCCACGCGCATGGTTACCGCATACGACAGCCCGGTCGGCACCATGAACGCCGTGGACACGATCTGCAGGGCAATCTGGTGCGCGGCCAGTTCGGTGCTGCCCAGCACGCCCATGCACAGCGCGGCGAAGGCGAACAGGCCCACCTCCACCATGTAGGTGCCGCCAATCGGCAGGCCCAGCCGCCACAGCTCACGCAGGGCCGGCAGCGACGGGCGCGACAGGCCCTTGCGCAGCGGGTAGGCGGCATAGGCCGGGTGCCAGCGGATGTAAAGCGCCAAGGCAATTGCCATGCCCATCGACACCACTGCGGTGACCAGGCCGATACCCATCAGGCCCAGCTTGGGCAGGCCGAACATGCCCTCGATCAGCGCCACGTTGAACAGGTAGTTGAGCACCGTGCCGACCAGGCTGATGACCATCACCGGGGTCGAGCGGCCCAGGGCGCTGGTGAAGCCGCGCAGGGCCATGAAGGTCAGGTAGCCGGGCAGGGCCAATGGCAGCAGGGTCAGGAACTGCGCAGCCGAGGCCACGTTCTCGGGTTTTTGCCCGAACAGCAGCAGTACCGGCTCAAGGTTCCACAGCACCAGCGCGGCAAACAGCGCCAGGCCCCAGGCCAGCCACAGGCCGCCCTGTGCCAGGCGCGTGGCACCCTCGATATCGTTGGCACCCTTGCGGATCGCCACCAGGGTGCCGACTGCAGCGATTACGCCCAGGCAGAAAATCGACACGAACGAGTAGCTCGCCGCGCCCAGGCCGCCACCGGCCAAGGCCTGTGGGCTGATGCGGGCCATCATCAGGGTGTCGGTCAGCACCATCAGCATGTGCGCCAACTGCGAGGCGATCAGCGGCCCGGCCAGGCGCAGCAAAGCCTTGAGTTCTGTGGTGGGCGCGACATGCATGGGGGCGGTCCTTCTTCCTGGGGTGATGAACGAAGCGCGATTCTGAGGCTTCGGTCAACTTTGCACAAAAGGATAAAAGCGATGGTTGGCATGAGTTGAACTCATGCATATATGCTTCTCGGTGATTCACCTCTCACGCCCACATTGCAGGTGCCTCATGTCACGCCAGCTACCACCGCTGTATGCCCTGCGCGCATTCGAAGCCGCTGCACGGCTAAGTTCCTTCACCCGTGCTGGCGAAGAACTGTCGATTACCCAAAGCGCTGTCAGCCGGCATATCCGCACCCTGGAGGAGCACTTCGCCTGTCGCCTGTTCGTGCGCAGTGGCCGCAGCCTGCAACTGACCGAAGCGGGGCGGGTGCTGCTGCCGGGCGTGCGCGAAGGCTTCATGGCGTTCGAGCGGGCCTGCGAAACCTTGTGCGGCGAAGATGACATCCTGCGCATGAAGGCGCCGTCGACCCTGACCATGCGCTGGTTGCTGGCATGCCTGAGCCGCTTTCGCCACCTGCAGCCGGGTAACGAGGTGCAGCTGACCAGCGCCTGGATGGACGTCGACCATGTGGACTTCAACCAGGAACCGTTTGATTGCGCGGTATTGCTCAGTGACGGGGTGTTCCCGCCAGACTGGGAGGTACGCAAGCTGTTCCCGGAGTTGTTGATCCCGGTTGGTGCGCCGGACCTGCTCGACGAAGAACCCTGGGACGTGTGCAGGCTGGCCAGCATCGAGCTGCTGCACCCCACGGTAGACAAGCGCGACTGGCGCGAATGGCTGGAGCGCATGGGCCTCAGCGACAAGGTATCGCTCAAGGGTGGACAGGTGTTCGATACCCTGGAGCTGGGCATGATTGCCGCGGCACGTGGCTACGGGATTTCCATGGGCGACTTGCTGATGGTGGCCGAGGATGTGGCACAGAAGCGCTTGAGCCTGCCCTGGCCGACGGCGGTGCCCAGCGGCATGGATTACTACCTGGTATGGCCGCGCACCCGGCGCGGGGGCGAGCGGTTGCGGCGGTTGAGTGCGTTTCTTGAGCAGGAAGTGGCGGCTATGGATTTGCCCGATGTGGAAATCCTGCCGCCCCTTTGATCGCCTGCGCCGGCCTCTTCGCGGGCTTGCCGGCGATAGGGCCGCAAAGCGGCCCCGGCGATCTACGGCCTTACATCGAGCCCAGATTCAACGCTTGCGCACAGGCCTGCAGCGAGCGGCGCTCGCTCTGCGCATACAGCGCCAGCTCATCCTGCACCTGCAGCCCCAACGCGGCTTCGAAGGCATCGCGGTTGGCATTGCTGCCATACTCGGCCTGCGCATCGTCACCCAGGTTGGACTGGAAAATCCCCGCCGCACTCACTGGCAAGAAGTCTTCGTACACCAGCGCCTCGAAGTGCACATGGCCCGCCTCGATCAGGCCTTCCAGAGTAGTCGGGCGGCCATCCTGATCCCGCGCAGCCAGGCCTTTCTCGGTGGCGAAGTAGCGGAAGTACGCCAGGCCCTGCTCACGCATCTGCGCCAGGTCATCCGGGAATTCGGCAAAGGTTTCTGCAAGCAGCGCCATGTAGCGCTCGGCGTTGGCCTCGGCCGGTGCACCACCCAGGGCGGCGCGGGTAGCATCGAGCAGCTTGTCGTACAGCTGGCGACCTTTCGGTGTCAGTGCCGCGCCGCGTTGCTCGATCTCGCCAAAGCGCGCGGTGTGGCTGCCTTCGCTGCCCTGCTGGTCGCTGAACGCGACCTTTTCCTGCAGGGCCTTGAAGCTGGTCTGGCGCAGCAGGATCGGGTGGCGGCGGGTGGGTGGGCCTTCGACCACGGCTTTCGGCGGGATGCCCTTGGCCGGCATGCCGAGCTGGATCGCATCGATGTCCAGGGTGCGCGGGGTCAGGTGGTTGATGTGCGGGCCCTTGAAGGCCACCACATCGGCAATCAGGCGATGCTGGTCGTGCAATTGCTGGTACTGCTCGGCCGTGACGGTGGCGTCATGGTGCCAGCGGAAGGTGTGCAGTGCCTCCTGCACGAACGCTTCGGCATCTGCGGCGTTCAGGCCGCCATCGCGTTCGCACTGGGCGATCAGTTCGAGGGCGCGGGCGGTAAAGATCTGGCGCTTGGCCAGGATGCTTTGGGCCAGCTCACGCAGTTGCGGGTTGTCGATCAGCTCCAGGCGCAGCAGCGAGGTGAACACGCGGAACGGGCTGACGTGCAGCGACTGCTCGTGCACCGCGCGGAAGGCGGTGGAATGCACCGGCACGCCGGCGGAGCTGAGGTCGTAGTAGCCGACCGGCTGCATGCCCATCACCGCGAACAGGCGGGCGATGGTGGCCAGTTCTTCGGCGGTGCCGACGCGGATGGCGCCGTGGCGCTCCTGGTCCAGGCGCTCGATTTCGCCGGTCCAGCGCAGGGCCTCGGCAACCTCGGGTTGCTGGGCCATGACCTGCTGGTTGATTTCGCTCACCAGCTCCAGCAGCGTGCCGTACAGGGGCACTTCCTGTTTGTACATGAGCGACATGGCGGCAGAGAACTGCGCGCGGATGCTGTCGGGGCTGACGAAATCGTGGGCGGGCATCGCTAGCTTCCTGGTTAGGTTCGGACGCTTACATGAAAGCTGGGAATGCACTTGGCTCACAAGCGAAAAAAAGTGAGTGTGTCATTCCTTTTTTGATCGACCTTCAGGGCCTCTTCGCGGCTAAAGCCGCTCCTACAGGGACCGCGCAAGGTTTGAGCCTTGTGCAGTACCCTGTGGGAGCGGGTTCACCCGCGAAGAGGCCCTCAAGCCGATAGCTGCTCGCGAATCCATTCCACCAACGCCCTTACCTTGGGCACCTCCGCCGCATGCTCGGCATACGCCAGGTAATGCGCCCCGGCACTGAGCATCGCATGGTTCCACGGCACCACCAGGCTACCCTCGGCCAGCTCCTTCGCTGCCAGGTAACGCGGCACCAATGCCACCCCGCACCCGGCCTGGGCCGCACTCAACGCCATATAGAACGTATCGAAGCGCGGCCCGTGGTAGGCGTTGACGCTCTGCAGGTCCTGCTCCAGGAACCACTCATGCCACGCTTCTGGCCGCGACGTGCTCTGCAATAGCACCAAGTCGGCCAGCTCTGCAGCATCGCCCAGTGTACGCCCGGCCAGCAGCTCTGGCGCACACACCGGCACCACCTCTTCGCGGAACAGCTCCACGCAGGTAGCCCCCGGCCAGGTGCCCTGGCCATAGAAGAACACCACGTCCGCCGAACCCTGCAGCAGGGCGAACGGCTCCATCTCGTTGCGGATATCCAGGTGGATATTGCTGTGCCGTTTGCCAAAGCCCTTGAGGTGCGGGATCAACCAGCGCACGCCAAAACTCGGTTGAGTGGCTACTTTCAATATCTCGGTCTGCTCGCCGTAGGTGAGCACGTAGCGGCTGGACATATCCACCTGGGTGAGGATCTTGTTGACCTCGGCCAAGTACAGGCTACCGGCCGGGGTCAGCTGCAAGCGGCGGCGAATGCGCAGGAACAGGTGGTGGCGCAGCATATCTTCCAGCTGCGCCACCTGCTTGCTGACAGCACTTTGTGTCAGGTGCAGCTCTTCGGCGGCACGGGTAAAGCTTAAATGGCGGGCTGCAGCTTCAAAGCACTGCAGGGCGGTCATGGAAGGCACCAGGCGTTTGGACATAGCGGTCTCTGCGGTTCAAATCATTACCTGATGGAATGATATGCGGAATAAAGGTCGTTTGTTGCACCGGTGCGATCGGATTAATACTGATCCACATCATTTTTCCACCCCATCACCGATGTAGGAGATGCACAAATGGTTGCTGGATTGCTCGAGCGCCTTGGCGTTGCCGCCGAGGCTTACACCCAGGGCGACTACCCTGTTCACACGCCGATCGACGGCAGCCAGATCGCCTCGGTGAAACTGCTCGGCAAAGCCGAGACCATCGCCCGCATCGATCAGGCCCAGAGTGCCTTCGAAACCTGGCGTACTGTGCCAGCCCCGCGCCGTGGCGAGCTGGTGCGCCTGTTCGGTGAAGTGCTGCGTGAGCACAAGGCCGACCTCGGCGAGCTGGTTTCGATCGAAGCCGGCAAGATCACCCAGGAAGGCCTGGGCGAAGTACAGGAAATGATCGACATCTGCGACTTCGCCGTCGGCCTGTCGCGCCAACTGTACGGCCTGACCATCGCCTCCGAGCGCCCAGGCCACCACATGCGTGAAACCTGGCACCCGCTGGGCGTGGTCGGCGTGATCAGCGCCTTCAACTTCCCGGTTGCCGTGTGGGCCTGGAACACCGCCCTGGCCCTGGTGGCCGGTAACTCGGTGGTGTGGAAGCCGTCCGAGAAGACCCCGCTGACCGCCCTGGCCTGCCAGGCGCTGTTCGAAAAAGCCCTGAAAGCCTTCGGCGATGCCCCGGCTGGCTTGGCACAACTGGTCATCGGCGGCCGTGAAGCCGGCGAAGCCATGGTCGACGACCCGCGCGTACCGCTGGTCAGCGCCACCGGCAGCACCCGCATGGGTCGCGAAGTCGGCCCACGCGTGGCTGCCCGCTTCGGCCGCAGCATCCTCGAACTGGGCGGCAACAACGCCATGATCCTGGCCCCGAGCGCAGACCTCGACCTGGCCGTGCGCGGCATCCTGTTCTCCGCTGTCGGCACCGCCGGCCAGCGTTGCACCACCCTGCGCCGCCTGATCGTGCACCGTTCGATCAAGGACGAAGTGGTTGCCCGCGTCAAAGCCGCCTACGGCAAAGTGCGCATCGGCGACCCGCGCAAGGACAACCTGGTTGGCCCGCTGATCGACAAGCTGTCGTTCGACGCCATGCAGGGCGCGCTGGCCAAAGCCCGCGACGAAGGTGGCCAGGTGTTTGGTGGCGAGCGTCAGCTGGCCGACCAGTACCCGAACGCCTACTACGTGTCGCCCGCCATTGCCGAAATGCCGGCGCAAAGCGACGTGGTGCGCCACGAAACCTTCGCCCCGATCCTGTACGTGCTGGCCTACGACGACTTCGAAGAGGCCCTGCGCCTGAACAACGAAGTGCCACAAGGCCTGTCGTCGTGCATCTTCACCACCGACATCCGTGAAGCCGAGCGCTTCCAGAGCGCCTCGGGCAGCGACTGCGGCATCGCCAACGTCAACATCGGCACCAGCGGCGCCGAAATCGGCGGTGCGTTCGGTGGCGAGAAAGAGACTGGCGGTGGCCGTGAGTCTGGTTCGGATGCCTGGAAAGGCTACATGCGTCGCCAGACCAACACCGTGAACTACTCGCGCGAACTGCCGCTGGCGCAGGGTATCGTGTTCGACTGATCGGTCGATGCTGCATGGCCGGGGGCTTTGCCCCCGGTTCGCCGGCAAGCCAGCTCCCACAGGGATCGCACAGACTCCAAGCT
>NZ_JBDJLK010000080.1:0-25065 GCF_039673335.1 Pseudomonas sp. TWI929 | reverse complement strand
CCCCAAATATTGCCCACAAATCTTCTACCTGGGGGGGCTGGATTCCCACCCCTCCCCCCACAACGGCCCGCTCCCACAAGGTGCCAATTCCACAAGGAGCAGCGGTGACCTATTTGAACAACGGGCTCAGGTGCTCACTCAGGTAGATCCCCTGCGGATCAAGCTGCCGGCGCAGCTTGCGGAAGTCCTCAGCCCGCGGGTAGATGGCACTCACATCCTCACCGGTCAGGAAGTGCAGCTTGCCCCAGTGCGGCCTGGCGCCATATGAACGCAGGATCTGGTCCACCGCGCGCAGGTAGTCCCAGTAGTCGGTCCCCGGCTGGCCAGACACCGAAATGGTCACGCTGTCCTGCTCGAAGAACGGGCTCATCCACGCCCCGTCACCGGCGGTGAACCGGTACTCGATGGGGTAGATGGCTTCGGGGAAGTCTTCCAGCATCAGCTTGCGCACCGCCCGCAGGGCTTCCTTGCTGTGGCGCACCGGCACGGCATATTCCAGTTCATGGAAGTTGGGCAGGTATTCGATCGGGTATACATCCGAGCTGTACGCCACTTTCTCGAATTCGCTTTCCCAGGCGGGGCGGTCGGTGATGTCCATGACCTTCACTTCGCACACGTCGGTGCTACGCCCGCTGGTGGAGGTGGCGGCGGTATCGGGCAGGCAATAGCAGTGCCGGCTCTGCTCGGTCGGGCACCAGAAGAAGCTGAAGTGACGGTGCTTGTGCGCCAGTTCGTCATGCCTTTCCATCACGCTTTCGAAGTCTTCGCGCCAGATGCGTTCGTGCAGGTTGAAGCTGTCGGTCACTTGCAAGGTCAGCTCGGAGACGATGCCCAGCACACCTAGCGACACCCGGCCGGCCTGCAGCAGGTCGGGGGTGCTTTCGTCGACCACGAGGATCTCGCCATTGGGCTGCACCAGCTTCATGCCGACAATCGACGAAGCCAGGTTACCCAAGCTCAGGCCGGTGCCGTGGGTGCCGGTGGTCAGTGCACCGGCAATCGACTGGCTGTCGATATCGCCCTGGTTGACCATTGACAAGCCAGCGGCCCGCAAGGCCTTGCCGAAGGCATTGATGGTGGTGCCGGCAGCGGCGGTTACGCGCTTTTTCTCGTGGTCGATATGGCGTACGCCGCTCATGTTGGCCAGGGTCAGGTGCAGGCCATTGGTCAGCGCCACCGGGGTGAAGGAATGCCCGGAACCTGCCACGCGCACGTTCATGCCATTGCTACTGGCCTGGTTGACCATCGAGCACAGCTCGTCCTCGCTGGCCGGCGCCCCGCGTGCTGCGCGAATGCAGGACTGGTTGCCGGCCCAGTTGCGCCAGTGCGCGTGTTCCAGGCCAAATTCATTGATGTGCATGTTGTTCGAAGAAGTGCTCACGTCATTCTCCTGCTTGTTGTTCTTGTGTTCAGAGGGCGGTGTAGCCGTTGTCGGCAAACAGGTGCGCGCCGTTGACGAAGCTGGCGTCGTCACTGGCCAGGAACAAGGCTGCGCTGGCCACTTCCGAGGGTTGGCACAGCCGCCCCTGGGCGGCGGCGATGGCTTGCTCGCTTACGTCCACGCCATGCTTGCGCAGCATGTCGATTTCGCGCAGGCCATGGGCGGTGGCGATGAACCCCGGGCAGATGGCATTGGCGCGGATGCCGCGGTCGCGGAACTCCACGGCGATGGCCCGGGCGAACATGTGCGTGGCACCCTTGCTGGTGCAATACAGCACTTCCATGGGCGTGCCGACAACGGCCGAGATGGAGGAGGTGCAGACGATGCTGCCGCCGCCGGCGGCGAGCATGCCCGGCAGCACGGCGCGGGTGACCAGGAACATGCTCTTTACGTTTACGGCCATGATCCGGTCCCATTCTTCTTCAGTGGTATCGAGGAAGGGTAGGGCCGAAAGGATGCCGGCGTGGTTCATCAGTACGGTGATGTGCCCGAAGGCCTCTTCCACGGCGGCGACTGCCGCCTTTACCTGCTGTGCATCCGACACATCGGCTGCCGCAAAAATGGCCTCGTGGCCTGCATCGCGCAGTTGCCGGGCCACCTCGGCGCCGTTGCTGCCGGGCAGGTCGACAATGCCAACCCGCGCGCCCTCTGCCGCAAACAACTGCGATGCAGCCAGCCCGCAGCCACCTGCGCCGCCAGTAATCAGCGCTACCTTGCCGTTGAGACGTCCCGCCATGTTTGACTCCCGAAGATCTTTATTGAATTGTTTGTAGCCCGGGCGTTTCGCGATTCGCGTGGCCGAGCATGAAACAGATCAACGGGAACATCCATATACCGATGGGTATACGGGGATGGCAGCTTTCAGAACCTGCAGCATCCCGGCCTTTGTGGGAGCGGCTTTAGCCGCGAAGAATTCAACGCGCTGCATGGCACCGGCTTCGCCGGTGTTCGCGGCTGAAGCCGCCCACAGGGACCGCGCCACAGGCATGAATCAGTCATACGGTCTGCTGTTCGATCAACGCCAGGCAACGCTGCACGATCGGGCTCACATCACCCTTGCGCCGGCTGAGGATGATCGGGCTGACCGCGCCGCTATCCAGCAGGCCGACATACTCGATATCGGTACGGTGTTGCTGCTGCACCGAGGCCGGCACCAGCGTGATGCCGACACCAACCGCCACCAGGCCGATGGCCGTCTGCAGTTCGTTGGCCCACTGGCTGACACGGATGCTCATGCCGTGGTGGGCGAACAGCGCCAGTATGTGGTCGGCATAGCTGGGCCGGGGGTTGGCCGGGTAGAGGATGAACGCTTCGCCGGCCAGCTGGGCGAGGCTGAGCGGGCTACCCGCCAGCGGGTGGCCCTTGGGCAGCACGGCCACCAGCGGGTCTTCACACAGCACCTGCTGGTGAATGGCCGGGTCGTCGATGCGAATGCGCCCGAAGGCGATGTCGATGCGCCCGCTCTTCAGCGCCTCCACCTGCTGCAAGGTGGTCATCTCGCTTAGCCCCAGTTCCAGCTCGCTGTCCTGGCGCAGTTCGCGGATCAGCTCCGGCAGCACCGTATACAAGGTCGAAGGCGCGAAGCCGATGCCCAGCCACTGGCGCTGGCCATGCCCGATGCGGCGGGTGTTGTCGCTGATGTTCTGCAACTGCTGCAACACGGTGCAGGTCTGCTCGTAGAAGAAGCGGCCGGCCTCGGTCAGCCGCAGCGGGCGCTCGCGCACTACCAGCAGGGTGCCGAGCTGGTCCTCGAGCTGGCTGATTTGCCGGCTCAGCGGTGGCTGGGCAATGTGCAGCAGCTCGGCGGCGCGGGTGAAGTTCAGGGTCTCGGCCAGAACCTTGAAGTAACGCAGGTGGCGCAGCTCCATCAGACCTCCAGGGTATGGTGGGAGATTCATTTGATATTGGACGCTCATCAGGGTCTCGCGCAATCCTTGAACAATCAAGTAAATGCACCATTCGGGCTTGCAACTGGCAGCCCGACCTGACGGGACCTGGTAACAATGACAAGCGCGCTGATTGAACACATCGAGGCAATTATCGTCGACCTGCCGACCATTCGCCCGCACAAGCTGGCGATGCACACCATGCAGCAGCAGACCCTGGTGGTATTGCGTGTACGCTGCAGCGATGGCGTGGAAGGTATCGGTGAGGCCACCACCATCGGTGGCCTGGCCTACGGCTATGAAAGCCCCGAGGGCATCAAGGCCAATATCGACGCGCACCTGGCCCCGGCACTGATCGGTCTGCCGGCAGACAACATCAACGCCGCCATGCTCAAGCTGGACAAGCTGGCCAAGGGCAATACCTTTGCCAAATCGGGTATCGAAAGCGCCTTGCTCGATGCCCAGGGCAAGCGCCTGAGCCTGCCGGTCAGTGAACTGCTGGGCGGCCGCGTACGCGACAGCCTGGAAGTGGCATGGACCCTGGCCAGCGGTGACACCGCCCGCGACATTGCCGAAGCCCAGCACATGCTGGAAATCCGCCGTCACCGGGTGTTCAAGCTGAAGATCGGCGCCAACCCGGTGGAGCAGGACCTCAAGCACGTGGTGGCAATCAAGCGCGAACTGGGCGACAGCGCCAGTGTGCGGGTTGACGTCAACCAGTACTGGGACGAGTCCCAGGCCATCCGCGCCTGCCAGGTGCTCGGCGACAACGGCATCGACCTGATCGAACAACCGATTTCGCGTATCAACCGCGGTGGCCAGGTACGCCTGAACCAGCGCAGCCCGGCACCGATCATGGCGGATGAATCGATCGAAAGCGTCGAGGACGCCTTCAGCCTGGCCGCCGACGGCGCTGCCAGCATCTTCGCCTTGAAAATCGCCAAGAACGGTGGCCCGCGCGCCGTGCTGCGCACTGCGCAAATCGCCGAGGCCGCCGGTATCGCCCTGTATGGCGGCACCATGCTCGAAGGTTCGATCGGCACCCTGGCTTCGGCCCATGCCTTCCTGACCCTGCGCCAGCTGACTTGGGGCACCGAGCTGTTCGGGCCGCTGCTGCTGACCGAGGAAATCGTCAACGAGCCGCCGCAGTACCACGACTTCCAGCTGCACATTCCACGCACCCCAGGCCTGGGCCTGACCCTGGACGAACAGCGCCTGGCGCGCTTTGCCCGGCACTAAAAACACACACACAAAACCCCTGTGGGAGCGGCTTTAGCCGCGAAGCAGGCGACGCGGTGGATGGCACCGGCTCTGCCGGTGTTCGCGGCTGAAGCCGCTCCCACAGTGTCCGAGCTTGAGCAGAAAAAGGAGATATCAGCATGTTGTTCCACGTGAAGATGACCGTGAAGCTGCCGGTCGACATGGACCCGGCCAAGGCCGCCAAGCTCAAGGCCGACGAAAAGGAACTGGCCCAGCGCCTGCAGCGCGAAGGTACCTGGCGCCACCTGTGGCGCATTGCCGGGCACTACGCCAACTACAGCGTGTTCGATGTACCGAGCGTCGAGGCGCTGCACGACACCCTGATGCAACTGCCGCTGTTTCCGTATATGGACATCGAGGTCGACGGCCTGTGCCGGCACCCCTCGTCGATCCACAGCGACGACCGCTGATTAGCACCTGCCTGACAAGAACAATACGAGGTAAGCACGATGACCGTGAAAATTTCCCACACTGCCGACATTCAAGCGTTCTTCAAGGAAGTCGCTGGCCTGGACCACGCCGAAGGCAACCCGCGCTTCAAGCAGATCATCCTGCGCGTGCTGCAGGATACCGCACGCCTGGTCGAAGACCTGGAAGTCACCGAGGACGAGTTCTGGCACGCGGTTGATTACCTCAACCGCCTGGGTGGCCGTAACGAGGCAGGCCTGCTGGCCGCCGGCCTGGGTATCGAGCACTTCCTCGACCTGCTGCAGGACGCCAAGGACGCCGAGGCCGGCTTTGGCGGTGGCACCCCGCGCACCATCGAGGGCCCGCTGTACGTCGCCGGGGCGCCGCTGGCGCAAGGTGAAGTGCGCATGGACGACGGCACCGACCCGGGCGTGGTGATGTTCCTCCAGGGCCAGGTGTTCGATGCCGACGGCAAGCCGCTGGCCGGTGCCACCGTCGACCTCTGGCACGCCAACACCCAGGGCACCTATTCGTACTTCGACTCGACCCAGTCCGAATACAACCTGCGCCGCCGCATCATCACCGATGCCGACGGCCGCTACCGCGCGCGCTCGATCGTGCCGTCGGGGTACGGCTGCGACCCACAGGGCCCGACCCAGGAATGCCTCGACCTGCTCGGCCGCCACGGCCAGCGCCCAGCGCACGTGCACTTCTTCATCTCGGCGCCGGGGCACCGCCACCTGACCACCCAGATCAACTTCGCCGGTGACCAGTACCTGTGGGACGACTTTGCCTACGCTACCCGTGACGGGCTGATCGGCGACCTGCGCTTTGTCGAGGATGCTGCTGCGGCGCGCGATCGTGGGGTGCAAGGCGAGCGTTTTGCCGAGCTGGCGTTCGACTTCCACCTGCAGGCGGCCAAGGCGCCAGAGGCTGAGGTGCGTAGCCATCGCCCGCGGGCCTTGCAAGAAGGCTGAGTATCGGTTTGACATCGATGGGGCTGCTGCGCAGCCCAATCGCGACGCAAGGGGCGCATAGCGCCCCCAGATTTCTAGACTCCATCTGCTGCGATTTTTTGCCTGGGCCTTTCCGTGCGGGGAGGGCCTGGGCTTTTTGCCGTCTGTTGAAAATCCATCCGCATCTCCTTCCGATTTCTCCCTCCAGATACTTTCGAAATACCTCCCGCCTAATTACGTGAAAAGTAAACTAAAAAAATTTCTCCATCGTTCGATGGCTTGAGTTTTTTTATGTGCGTAAAAAAGCATAAAAATCCCATATAAATCATTTATATACGGCTATTTGAGCTTTTGCATTCTTGAAATCGCAAGGTGGTTTTCTCAATTTTTACCGTGAAAATTCAATTGACAATTCACGTAAAAAATCGCAAATATCTGTCACCGGCACCCAAAACAAGAGAGACAGATATGCCGCCCCAACCTGCCTTCGCTTCCCTGCGTGGCCGGTGCTTGCCAACGGCCAGCCCTGCCCACCATTCCCTGCCTCACCACCCGAACCGCGCCTGAGACGGAGAAAATCCATGGATTCGCTTTGCCTGCGTGATGCGCCCGTGTCGGCGCTTGCCTCCGGCCCTGCCTTCGAGGCCTTGCTTGACGGCGTTCGTGATCGTGCCCGCCTCGGCGAGTTCGATCGCCAGCGCCACATTTCCCGTGACGTGATCGATGCGTTCAAGGCCCACGGCGTATACCGCGCCCTGGTGCCCAAGCGCTTCGGTGGGCTGGAGTGCTCGCCAGCGGCGTTCTGCGAAATGATCGAACGCATTGCCCACGCCGACGGTTCTGCCGGCTGGGTCGCCAGCTTCGGCATGAGCCCGGTGTACCTGGCGGCGCTGCCGCTGGAAACCATCGCCGAGATCTACGGCAACAGCCCCGACACCGTGTTTGCCGGTGGCATCTTCCCGCCACAACCGGCCGAGACCGTGCCCGGTGGCTTCAAGGTCACTGGCCGCTGGAAGTACTCCAGCGGCTCGATGGGCGCCGATATCGTTGGCGTCGGCATCACCCCGCGCAATGGCGACAAGCTCGACCTGCCACGCCTGGCGGTGCTGCCACGCAGCCAGGCGCGAATCGAGGAAACCTGGGACACCGTCGGCCTGCTCGGCACCGGCAGCCACGACCTGGTGGTCGAGGATGTACGGGTAGGCGAGCAATGGACCTTCGTGCGCGGCGGCAAGCCGAACCTGGACGAGCCGTTCTTCCGCTACCCATCGCTGTCGTTTGCCACTCAGGTGCTGTCGGTAGTGGGCCTGGGCATCGCCCGCGCTGCGCTGGACGAACTGTCGGGCATGGCCAGCGGGCGTATTTCGGTCACCGGCGCCCCGGCCCTGGCCGACCGGCCGCTGGCCCAGGTCGACGTGGCCAAGGCTGAAGCCGCGCTGCGCTCGGCGCGGGCGTTCTTCTACGAAGCCATCGAGCAGGCCTGGGGCCATGTGTTGGCCGGCGACCCGGTGCCAGTCGAGGTGACCAACCTGCTGCGCCTGTCCTCGACCCATGCCGCACGCGTTGCCGCCGAAGTGGCGCGCAGCGCGCAGCTGCTGTCGGGCATGACCGGCATCTACAACGAAAGCCCGCTGGCGCGCTGCGTCAACGATGCGCAAGTGGTCACCCAGCACGCCTTCATGGGCGATGTCACCTACCAGAACGCCGGAGCCATGTTCTTCGGCAAGCAGCCCCTGCCGGGCTACCTGTAACCCTCGGGAGATTTGTGATGAGCGATACCAAAGCCTTGCGCGTGCTGTTCTGCATGGGCATCAACCAGAACTTCTTCGATGCCCCGCGCGAAGAGCAGCTGCAAGTGTGGGCCGCCTTCAGCGCCATGTGGAACGGCATCCACGACCTGCCCGGGGTACGCGTGCTGGGCAACATGGACGATGACCAGGCCATGGTCGGCCCGTCCGACGGCTTCCCCTGGACCACCTACCTGCTGGCCGATGTGCCGAACATCGAAACCGTGCACGCCGCCTGCAACCTGTTCCGCACCACGGCGGTGGGCGAGGGGCCGTACAAGCTGTGGCGCTACGCCAAGGTCGAGGCCCGTGTTGGCCGTGAACTGATCATCCAGCGCGCCTGAGAAGAGGAATAATCCCGTGAGCAACCTGATCCCCGCCATCAACCTGGCCATCGACCCGGCCGAACTGGTGCAGCCCGACCGCGTCCACACCTCCCTGTACACCGACCCGGCGCTGTTCGATGCCGAGCTGGAAAAGATCTTCCACAGCACCTGGATCTGGGTCGCCCATGAAAGCGAAATCCCCGAGGCAGGTAGCTACAAGACCACCTACATCGGCAAGCAACCGGTGATCGTGGTGCGCGACCGCAAGAAGGCCATCAACGTGCTGCTCAACCGTTGCCGCCACCGTGGCGCCACCGTCTGCGAGCACAAAAAGGGCAAGACCAACAGCTTCGTCTGCCCGTACCACGGCTGGGGCTATGCCCTCGACGGCTCGCTGCGCGGCATCCCGCATCCGGAAAGCTACGGCGACTGCCTGGACAAGGCCGAGCTGCCGCTGGTCAGCCTGCGCACCGAGAGCTACGCCGGCATGGTCTTCGCCACATTCAAGGATGACATCGAGCCACTGGAAGACTTCCTTGGCGCGGCGAAAAAGTGGATGGACCTGTTCATGAAGCAGGGTGCCGGCTATGGCATCAAGGTGCCGGGCGAACACCGTTTCCGCTTCCCCGGCAACTGGAAGATCCAGCTGGAAAACACCACCGACGCCTACCACTTCCCGCTGGTGCACAAGAGCTTCCTGTCCTCGGTCGACGAGCAGACCCTGGAGCTGTTCGACTTCGTCAAAGGCCCCGGCTATGTCGAGGACCTGGGCAACGGCCACAGTGTGATGGTGATGATCCCCGAACTGGTCGACCTGGAAGCCGACCTCGACAAACCGATCCCGGAGCGCTTTGAAAGCCTCGCTGCCGAGCTGCGCGACGAAGGCATCGACGAGCAGCAGGTACGCCGTATCGTCCGCGCGGTGGGTGGTTCGGGTTTCAACCTCAACCTGTTCCCCAACGTCGCCTGCTCGATGGCGTTCTTCCGCGTGCTGCAGCCGATTTCGGTAACTGAAACCGAAATCCACCACGCGGTGATCACCATGGACGGCGGCCCGGCGGCGGCCAACCGCTACCGCCTGCGCCTGCATGAGCACTTCCAGGGGCCGATGGGTTTCGGCACGCCGGATGATTCCGAAGCCTGGGAGCGGGTACAGAAGGGCGCCCGCGCCGGTGAAGACCTGTGGATCATGCTCAACCGTGGCCTGCCGGGCGAGAAACCCAGCGCCGATGGCCTGGTTTCCGACGTCAGCGCCGAGACCGGCATGCGCGCGGCGTACCAGCAGTGGAAGAAGATGATGACCGCGGAGGCCAAATGATGAACCTGAACCTTTTCAATGAAGTCACCGCGTTCATCTGGCAGGAAGGCGACATGCTCGACCATGGCGAGTACGACACCTGGCTCAACCTGTGGACCGAGAAGGGTACCTACATCATCCCGATCGACCCCAGGGAAACCGACTTCGAGAACACCCTCAACTACGCCTATGACGACCACCACATGCGTGGCCTGCGCGTACAGCGGCTGATCGGTGGCGAGTCGATTTCCACCAGCCCGCAGCCGCGTACCGTGCGCACCCTTTCGCGTATCCGCGTGCTGGCTGACGACGGTGTCAATGTAACCGTGCGCGCCGCGCAGAACGTGCGCGAGTTCCGCAAGGAAAGCCTCAAGCACTACAGCGCCGACCTCACCTATACCTTGGTGCGTGCCGAGGGCGGGTTCAGGATCCATCGCAAGGTGATCAGCCTGATCAACAGCGACGATACCCTCGCCGGTATCGGCTACATCCTCTGAGGGCCGGGCCATGAACCAAGTCGCATTGGTAACCGGTGCCGGCCAAGGCCTGGGTCAGCGCTTCTGCGCCCGGCTGCTGGCTGCAGGTTTCGACGTGGTGGTGTCGGACCGCGACCTGGGCCAGGCCCAGGCTGCTGTCGAACAGCTGAAGGGGCAGGGTGGACGTACCTTGGCGGTGCAGCTTGATGTCGGCAGCAAGGCCGATTTCGAGCAGGCCCTGGCCCAGGTACTGGAACACTTTGGTGCGTTGCACGTAGTGGTGAACAACGCCGCCGTGACCAAGACCACGCCACTGATGCAGATCAGCCCGGAAGAGTTCGACGCCGTGGTCGGCCTGAACCTGCGCAGCGTGTTCCTCGGCTGCCAGGTGTTTGGCGCGCACCTGGCCGAGGCCGGCTATGGGCGGATCATCAACATGGCCTCGCTGGCCGGGCAGAACGGCGGCACCGCCACCGGCGCGCACTACGCGGCGAGCAAGGGCGCGATCGTTACCCTGACCAAGATCTTCGCCAAGGAATTCGCCGCCCGTGGCGTCACCGTCAACGCCGTTGCTCCCGGCCCGATCGACTCGCCGGCGGTGCATGCCGCAGTGCCTGCCGAACGCCTGCCGGGCCTGCTGGCCAATATTCCGGTACAGCGCCTGGGGGATGCCGACTTCCTCGGCGACCTGATCGTGCAGCTGGCACGGCCTGAGGCCTATTTCACCACCGGGGCGACCTGGGACGTGAACGGCGGCCTGTTCATGCGTTGACATTGACGGGGCGCCGGCGCGCCCCTGGCTTCTACAGGACACCGAGCATGAATGAACAATTGTTGAACGTAGTCGTGCGCAAGCGCGAGATCCAAGGGGCCGACGTGGTCGTGCTCGACCTGGGGCGTGCCGACGGCGCCGCCTTGCCCGCTTTCGAGGCCGGTGCACACGTGGATATCCATGTAGCACCAGGCCTGGTGCGCCAGTACTCACTGTGCAGCGACCCGGCCGATGCCACGGTTTACCGCCTGGGCGTATTGAAGGACCCGGCTTCCCGTGGCGGCTCGCTGGGTGTGCATGAGGCCTTGGTGGAAGGGCGTGAGGTGCAGATCAGCACGCCGCGCAACCTGTTCCCGTTGGCAGCCGACGCCACCCGCTCGATCCTGCTGGGCGGCGGCATCGGCATCACGCCGATGATCGCCATGGCCCATGCCCTGCACCAGCAGGGCGCCGATTTCGAGCTGCATTACTGCGGGCGCTCGCGCAGCCGCAGTGCGTTTCTCGAAGCGCTGGCCAATGCGCCGTTCGCGGCACGGGTGTTTACCCATTTCGATGATGAGGATGCAGCCCAGCGCCTGAACCTGGCGGACGTGCTCGGCGCTGGCGTGGCGGGTACGCATATGTATACCTGCGGCCCGTCGGGCTTCATGGACTGGGTGATCGCTGGCGCACGCCAGCAGGGCTACGCCGAGGAGCATATCCACAAGGAGTACTTCCAGGTCGAGGTGGATGCTGCTGGCCAAGGCTTTGAGGTGGTCGCTGCGCGCAGCAACAAGACCGTGCAGGTTGCCGAGGGCCAGACCATCCTCGATGCCCTGGCGCAGGTGGGCATCCGCATCGACATTTCCTGCGAGCAGGGGGTGTGCGGCACTTGCATGTGCGAGGTGCTGGAGGGCGAGCCCGACCACCGGGATGTGTACCTGACCGATGAAGAAAAGGCCGCGAACGACCAGATCCTGGTGTGCTGCTCGCGGGCCAAGTCGAACAAGCTGGTGCTGGATATCTGAGGAGCATGACCATGATAGACATAACCCGTTTTCGCAACGCGATGGCCATGCTCGGTGGCGCGGTCTCGGTCATTACCACCGATGGCCCTGCCGGGCGCTTTGGCTTCACTGCTTCGGCGGTGTGCAGCGTGACCGATTCGCCGCCCACCTTGCTGGTGTGCATGAACCGCGCTTCGTATTCCAACGAGCAGTTCAAGGCCAATGGCGCGCTGTGCGTGAACGTACTGGCTGGCACCCATCAGGAATTGTCCGGGGCTTTTGCCAACCGCAACCTGAGCATGGAGGAGCGCTTTGCCTCAACCCTGTGGACGGTGCTGGAGAGCGGCGCGCCGGTGATGCAGGAAGCGCTGGTGAACTTCGACTGCCGCATTGCCCAGGTGCATGAAGTGGGCTCGCACAGCATCTTCTACTGCGAGATCCAGGATATCCGCCAGGGTGGTGCGGATGACGGGCTGGTGTATTTCAACCGGGCTTATCACCGGGTGTGCGAAGGCTCGAAGGCGTGTTGAAACAAGCGTAGGCAGCGCGGCCCCTGTGGGGCCTTGTGCCGCGATAGGACCGCAAAGCGGTCCCCTGCTGCCTAGAAGGTATCCAGGTTATGGAAAACCACTTCGAGCATCTTGTTCAACCGCTGCACCTGCGCCTCGGTCAGCCCCTTGAAGCTGCGCTGGAACAGGTCGCGGGTCACATCCTGCATACGCGCGATGTTCTGCAAGCCGGCCTCGGTAATGCGTACCTGGGTCACGCGGCCATCCTCAGGGCTGGGCGCAGTGTCGACCAGGCCGTCGTCCTTCATGCGGTAGACGATCTTGGTGATGGTCGACAGCTTGGCAATGGCATGGGTGGAGATTTCGGAAATGCTCGATTCGCCGTTCTCGTTGAGGATCCACAGCACGCGCCAACGCGGCACGTCGAGGTCGATCTTCTTCAGCAGGCGTTCCATGTTCTGGGTATAGCGGCCGTGCACACGGGCCAGCCAGTAGAAGGGGAAATCTTCCTTGCGAAATTCATCGCTGGCCGGGTCGTGGTGGCTATGGCCTTTGCTCTTCGAGGTGCTCATCGCTTCACTACTAGTGCGGGAATAGTCGCGACATCATAGACGTTTCCGCGCATTTGGCTATTACAAAGGTGCGTCTAAATACTGGAATGTTCAGTTGACATTTCAAGCATTTGGCGCGCATCCGATTTTTCAGGGTGGCATGACAATGACAATAATCGTAGAAACCCTCGACCTCGGTGGCAGCGGCCCGCGGGTCGCCATCAAGGACACCATCGACGTCGCCGGTACAGCGACCCGAGCCTCCAGCCCGGCGCTGGAGGATGCGCCGTTGGCCGAGCGGCATGCCGAGGTGGTCAGCCACCTGCTGGCCGCCGGTGCACGGCTGACCGCCAAGGTCGGCCTGCACGAACTGGCCTTCGGCACCACCGGCATCAACCGCCATACCGGCACGGCGGCCAACCCGCGCTACCCGGGGCGTATCCCCGGTGGCTCGTCCAGCGGTTCGGCTGCAGCCGTGGCGGCAGGCCTGGTCGACTTCAGCCTGGGCACCGATACGGGTGGCTCGGTACGGGTACCGGCCTGTTGTTGCGGGGTATTCGGCCTCAAGCCGACCTTTGGCCGGGTCAGCCGCCAGGGAGTGATGCCAGCCTACTGCAGCCTCGACTGCGTCGGCCCGTTTGCCGCCAGCCTGCCGATGCTGGTGCGTGCCATGGGCATGATCGACCCCACTTTCGTCCCCGCCCAGGTGCCGGCCAAGGCGCGCATCGGTGTGCTGCGGGTGACCGCCGAGGCGGGCATCCACAAGGCGGTGCATGGGGCACTCAGCGCCAGCGGCCTGACGCTGGGCAATGTCGAACTCAAGCACTTTGGCGCCGCCTATGAGGCAGGCATGGTGGTGATCAACCGCGAGACCTTCCAGGCCTGTGGCCACCTGCTGGAAACCGGCAAGGTCGGCAGTGACATCGCCGGGCGCCTGGCGGCGGCGGGGCAGACCAGTGATGCGGCGCTGGCCGAGGCGGAGGCTGTGCGCCAACGCTTTACCGACGAGGTCGACCAGGCCCTGGCCCAATACGACGTGCTGGCATTGCCGACCATGCCGGACTTCCCGCTGCGCCTGGAGGAGGCCAGCGACACCCGCGCGGTGCTGGGCATGACCTCGCTGGTACGGCCGTTCAACCTGTCCGGGCACCCGGCGCTGAGTGTTCCGCTGGGCAGCGAAGCCGGCCTGCCGGTGGGCCTGCAACTGGTGGCGGCCAAAGGTGCCGACGAGAAGCTGCTGGCAGTGGCCGAGCGCTTGCTGATCAACCTGTATGGCGGCACCGGGGGCAGCAATGACTGATGTGCTTGAGTTGCAGGCCCGCTTGCAGGTGTTTGAACACCAGCAGGCCATTCGCGTGTGCATCAATCGCTACATGGAACTGTGTGACCAACTGGATGCCGACACGCCGCTGGATGAGCTGGGCGGGTTGTTCACCCACGATGCCGTATGGGAGGGCAAGGGCGCCCGCTATGCCGCCAGCTTTGGCGGCTACCGTGGCCGCGAGGCGATCCGGGCAATGTTCGCCACCTACATGAAGACCCCGGCGCACTTTGCCTTGAACGTGCATTTTCTCACCAGCGAGGTGATCGAGATGGACGGCGAGCAGGGGCTGGGGCGCTGGGTGATGTTGCAGACCAGCACCTTTGCCGACGGTGCTTCGCACCTGAATGCTGCGCGGTTGACCGTGCGATTTGCACTGGAGGAAGGGCGCTGGCGCATGGCGCATTTCCAGACCGAGAACCAGTTCAGCAGGCCGGTTACGGCGTGGAACAGTGAAGCACCCCTGCCGGTACCCACTACCTAAGCCTTTATGCGATCGATGTGGGAGCGGCCGGCAAGGCCGCTCCCACAAAGGGGCGATGCAAGCCCTTTAGAAAGTACTGACAAACACCACCTGGCTGTACAAGTTGTTATTGTCATTGCCCAACTGCGTACCCCCTTGCTCGGCACTGCGCTCAGGCGTGTACAGCCCCACCAGCGGCACCACCATCAAATGCTCGTTGAGGGTCCACTCGGCATACAGGTCCACCTCGTGGCCATCCACATTGCCCAGGCTGCGGTCGATCGTGTCGAACTTGAAACCCATCAAACCCACGTTCAGCGACGGCGTCGGGCTTACTGTCAGGCCCACTTTCTGGACCCGCGCATTGCTGTTGAACGGCCCGGCATAGTTGCCCGCTACCTCACCCTGGAACCAGGTGCCCAGCCCACGGCCAAGGCCGTAGAACAAGGTGTCGTACTGCTCGGAAAACCGGCTGTAGCGGTAGCTGACGTTCGGTGCCCAGGGCAGGTCGGCGAAAGTCCAGCCGGCTTCCAGGTACCAGGCGTCCTCGGTTGCGGTGTGGGGTTTGTCCTGCTTGGCATACTCGCCGGAAAGGAACAGGTTCTCCACCCCGGCATTGCCCTGGCCGCGAATGCTGTAGGTCTTCATGCCGTCGCGTTCCTGCTGCAGCGGTGAGGCGTATTGTTCGTCGACGTGGGTGGTGCCGATGTAGGTCAGCCCGACCGTGCCCGCATCCGCCACATGCTCCAGAGTGGCTACATGCATTTCGGTGTTGGCCTGGGCGCGGTTGTCCGACTGCAGCCACATCAGGTCACCGCGCCAGCCTTTGCTGCCACCCAGGCGCAGTACGGCGGTCTTGTCGAAGCTCTTGCGCGCGGCCAGGTAGTACGCGCCGCCACGGTTGAACTCACCGTCCGCCAGGCCATGGCCAACGTTCAGCGAATCGCCCTGGATCAAGAAACCATCGCCCACTGCGATCATCTGCTTGCCGAACGACAGGTCGATGCCATCCTCGCCAAGCAGGGGCACCAGGTTGCCCGACTTCCAGCCCAGGTAGGCGTCCTCGATCTTGGTGGTGCGCTCGCTGCCATCGCTGAAGCCGGCGGCGTCGCCGTCACCCCAGGTACCCGAGCTGAGCAGGGCGAAAGCACCGTACAGCGAACCGGCGCTGCCAAGGCGCTGATCGCCGCTCAGGCCGTACTTGATGTAGCCCTCACGCCATGCGGTGGAGCCGGGTTGGTCGCGGGCGATGGCGTAGCTTTCCTCACTGTGGAATACACCGAACACGGCCTCAACATTGGCGTTCAGGTGGCGCTCGGCATCGCTGTACAGTTCCTGCGCGCAGGTACCCAGCGAAACCCCGGCCAATAGCGCGGCCAAGGTGAGGCGGAATGGGCGGTGGTGCATGGTCTGGCTTCCTTTGTTATGGGTTTGGCAGAAGTCCTGAAGACATGCCAACGATCATGCAGGAAGCCCCGGCGCGGGCTTTTGCCCTGGCTGCCAGTTGCCTTTGGCGCTGTGCCAGGCCGCAAAAAAAGCACAAGGCCCCGTAAAGGGGCCTTGGTGGGGCTGCTTTGGTGGGGGCTACTTGAGCCCGGCCAGGAAGCAGGTAACCGCTTGGCGCTCGCCGGCATCCGGCAGCCCGGCATAGGGCATGTAGGTGCCGGGGACGGCGGCTTGTGGCTGCTCGATGAAGGCGCCGATGGCTTGCGCCGTCCAGCTGGCCTGGCGGCTTTTCATGGCCTGCGAGTAGTTGGCGCCCGGCACGCTGCCGGGGGTACGGCCGACCACATCGTGCAGGTTGGGGCCCATCATGATCGGGCCGTCCTTTTGTGCCGAATGGCAGGCTGCGCAGTCCCGGGCGAATACCTGTTCGCCTTGCTGGCGCTGGGGCGCGGCGCAGTCTTCGGCCAGGGCAAGGGGGCTGGCCAGGGTGGCGAGCAGGAAGGGGATTGCGAGCTTGTGGGGGGCGAAGGTAGGCATCACGCATGGATCCTGGGTGGGTTCTTGTTGGTATTTGGCGTGATTGTGCGGCAGGAACTCATTGCTGGTTTTGCTGAGTCTGCCAGGCTGTTTGCTGGGCTTGCCAAATGGGTTGCTTGTGCTGGCCTCTTCGCGGGGAAACCCCCACCCCCACGGCTATCACCCCCCCCGGAGGAGCCGGGTTAACCGCGCAAAGGCCCGCACAGGGTGCCCCAAAAATGGCCTGCCGCCGCCCATACTCCCCAGGTGTCACCCCAAAGCGTGCCTTGAACGCCGTACTGAAATAGCTCGAATCGGAAAACCCCCAGGCATACCCCAGCGACGATACCTTCTGGTCCATCGCCGGGTTGCGCAGGTGCTCGGCGCAGAAGTCGAGGCGGCGATTGCGGATGTACTGGGCAATCACCAACCCGTGCTTGGCAAAGATGCGGTACAGGCTACGCATCGAGATGCCTACTTCACGGGCAATGAACTCGGGTGTGAGTTGTTCGCAGGTAATGCGCTGGTCGATCAACGCCAGCGCCTTGCGGAACATGCGCTCGTGGCTGCCGGGCACGGCGTCGTGGCTGATGGCCGGGCGCAGCAGGGCGATCAGCGCGTCGAGCACGGCCTGGCTTTCGTGGTCGGCCATGTGCCGGGTACGCCCGGTCTCAAGCATCATCAGCCGGGCCATGCTGGCCAGCGGCGTTTGCGCCTCGATGCGTTTGGCACAGGCCACGCCGCTGCCACGGGTGCCGCTTTCCACCTGGGCGCGTGGCAGGATCAGTGACAGCTGCCGTGAGCGCTGATGGAAGTGCATGTCCAGCGGGGCACTGGCGTCGATCAGCGTCAGGTCGCCGGCCTGGAGTTCTATCCGTGCACCCTGGTGCTCGATGTGCGAGGTGCCGGCCATCTGCAGCACGGCATAGTAATTGTCGGCGCCGCTGGCACGGATTTCCCGCGGGCCACGGAACAGGTTCACCTGGGTCATGTCGACGATGCTCATGGAGATCTGGCCTGCCTGGCACTTTTCGAGCTGGCCGACGAACCCCGGGTCGAGCTTGCGGCCGTTGAAGTGGCCACAGGCTTCGTTGACCTGGCTGAGCCAGGACTGGAATCGGTCGTCGGTAACGCGGGTTGCAGGGATCATGGGGGCCTCGCACGGGTAACGTTGAAACGGGTCGCTTGGGCGACTCTTGCTGTGGGGTTTAAGGTTTACAAATCACTTGAATATTCAAGCAAAAAGCGGGCCCTATGACCGGTGCTAGCTGTATGTGTGTTAGTTAACATATTGATATTTATGAATTTATATTTGTTCTATTGCGAGTGGCGATAGGGGTTGTGGGGTATTTTATGAATGCTATTTGCACAAAAGCGTGCAGATACTACCCACCTTGTGTTTCGTGGCCCCAGGCATCTCACGGGCACAAAAAAGCCCGCTGAGCGGGCGGGCTAAAGGCACAACGCTGGCTTGTTTTTCAATGGCCAAGGCCGTCGCCGATGGCAATGCCCCTGGCCCGCATGTTCTCGATCAATCCTGCTCGAACATTGGGCAGGTTCAGCATGCTCTGCTGCCGTAGCTGGTGTACTTCCACACCTGTATAGGCCGGCCACTGCTCCGGTGAACTGTTACCGGCCATGCCATCGCGCGCCAGCAACCAGTTGAGCAGGTCGGCAATCTGCTGGTCATTCAGTGCAGACTGCGAAATCCCCGGCACCCGCACCAGGAACTCGCGGCCACCGGGCACCCGCAGGAAGTTGCCGACAAAGCCCTGCATGCGCGGGGTGTCGTTGGCCGCCGAGCCTTCACCGCGGTCGCGGTGGCAGCCGGCACACTGCAACTGGTAGTTCACTGGCACCGAGTAGCCAGCCTGGGCAATGGGTACGGGTGG
Organism: Pseudomonas sp. TWI929; assembly: GCF_039673335.1. NCBI lineage: Bacteria > Pseudomonadati > Pseudomonadota > Gammaproteobacteria > Pseudomonadales > Pseudomonadaceae > Pseudomonas > Pseudomonas sp. TWI929. The sequence goes on along the minus strand of NZ_JBDJLK010000080.1, from coordinate 6,772 downwards.
TATTTCGTTGCCGGGGGCTGGCCGCTGGTTGGGGTTGGGCAGGGTCCTGGCCTGGGCTACGGGGGCCAGCAGGCACAGGAGCAGCAACGCCATCACGCCGCGCATGGCACTACACCGCCACGCCGCGGATGATGGTGACTGTGCAGTTGTAGATCTTCGACGCCGCACCCAGGCACCAGTTGATGTCGTTGTTGTTGAACGGCCGGTACAGCGGCTGTTCGTCGTCGTTGCGCGAGCAGGCGCACTGGCCGCAGGCGTGCTTACCGCAGCAGTCGTTGTACGAGATGATGTAGTTCTTGCCATCGGCCGGGTTGCGGCAGGTGCCGATCCAGGTCACCAGCGAGGCCTCGGTACCGGGTGGGCAGGAGGTGATCGAACCCCCGCAGCACGAGCACAGGAAGCCGTCGATCGAGCAGTTGCGCCAGTAGTCGCAACTGGTCGGGTCGCCCGGGTCGCCCATTTTCGGTTGCTCGGCGGCCAAGGCCTTGGCGGTGCGGTCGATCGGCAGCAGCACCGGCAGGGCGGCGCCGGCGACGATCAGCGAGCCCAGCCGCGCCAGTACCTTGCGCCGCGAGGTGGTGTCGGCGACATGGCGGCTGGAGCGTTCAAACAGTTTATCGAGAAAACTCATGGTCGGCTCCGCGGTCAGTGCTGCGCGCTGTGCTGGTGGGTGTGGTCATGGTCATGGCTGTGCGGCTGGTCGCCGTGCAGGTAGTGCTGCAGGCTGGCGCTGCCCAGGTGTAAGGTTTCGAACAGGCTGTCGAGGTGCTCGCGCGAGTTGACCAGGCCTTTGGCACGCAGGGTGCCGGCTGCGTCGATCAGCACGGCATAGGGCAGCTTGCCGATCTGGTAGGTCATGCCGACTTCCGGGCCCACCACGTAGCTGGCCTGTTGCAGGCCGTTGGCCTCGATCAGCGCCTGTTGTTCGGCGAAATCGCCATCGCTGACATAGATCACGTCCAGCGAACCGCTGTTGTCCTTGGCGATCGATTTCACCGCTGGCAGCAGCGACTTGCATACCGGGCAGCCCGGGGCGAGGAAGAACAGCAGCTGCGAGCGCTCGCTGCGGTAGCCGATGTTCACCGGGCGGCCGTGGCGGTCGGCGGCAGTCACTTGTGGCGCCGGGTCGTTGACCGTCACGCCTTTGTCCACCATCAGCGCCCCGGCTGGGGCAATGCGGCCGTGCAGCACACCAATCTGGCGCACCAGGGCCATGACAGTGAAGGCGACCGCGATCAGCAGCAGCCAAAGCAGGATGTTCGATGCGATAAGCAATTGCATGGGGTTATCTCCCGGTAAATTTGGCAAGGCGCGGCTGGTTGGCCAGCAGGCCATCCACCGCCACATGAAGCAGCAGCGCCACGGCCGCAGCCGCGATCACCACAAAAATATCCAGCACACCCAAGGTGCGTTCGGCCATGGGCAACGCGGCAAGGCCGGCGAGCAGGGCGATCACCAGGTTGCGCAGCAGTAATACCGGGCGCAGTGGCTGCGCGGCGCCAGGGCCGGAGCAGCCGCAGTCGATGTCGCGGCGGCCACGCCACAGGTTCAGGCCGATGGCGCTGGCATACATAGCCATCAGCAGCGCCACCCCCAGCGCCGCACTGGCACGCCAGGCGGGCAGCAGCAGGGCCAGGGCCAAGGCCAGTTCGGCCAGGGCAAGGCTGGCCGTGGCGACGGGCGCCAAAGGCGCGGGCAGCAACTGGTAAGCACGCACAATGGCATTGAAGGCGCGCCGGTCACGCAGCTTGTGGCTGGCGGCGCTGGCCAGCAGTGCGGCCAGTGCCGTGCTGCTGGCAATCACGAGGACAGGGTCGAGCATGGTGCGGTCTCCTGCTTACCAAGGGGCCAGGGTGAGCACAGGGGTGTCGGCTATCTGGTCCATGGCGCCGCTGTGCTTGCCGGTGGTGAGGTCGAAGAACTGCACGCCGCCTTCCAGGTCGGTGGCTACCAGGATCGGTGCCTTGTCGTGGCTGGCCTGCAGGCTCCATACCGGCTTGGGCGACTCCAGGCTGCCGAGCTTCTTGCCGGTCTTGAGGTCGAAGGCCCAGATGGTGGTGCTCGGGTCTTCCCATTTGCCGTCGGTGTGCTGGTCATGCATCAGTGCATACAGGCGGTTCAGGCCCGGCGCCACGGCCAGCGCCTGCCAGCCGCCCGGTGCCCAGCCTTGCTTGTGTTCTTCGTCGCTGACCAGCGACCAGGTCGGTAATGGCTTGGCCTTGCCGCCTTCGAAGGCCACCGGGTACACCTCGCCCTGGGTGGTGGTGAAGTAGTAGGTGTCGCCATTGGCGATGGCGCGTTCGTTGAGGCGCACCTTGTTCGGGTCGAAGAACGGTGTTTGCGTGCGCGACACTTCCTTGCCGGCGTCATCCAGGGTCACCACCAGCAGCTGGCCGTCACCGCACAGTGAGGCGAAACTGCGCTTGCCCACCGGGTAGTTGAGCACGCAGCCGCTGATGGCCACTTCGCTGGCGACTTTGCGCGCCTGCGTATCGACCACGGTCACCGAGGTGGAGGGTGTGAGGTTGAAGATGTAGGCCAGCTTGTTGTCGGCGCTGACGCCCATGGCGTACTTCTCGGTAAGGGTCGAGGCGCGTTTGGCCGGCAGTACCACCTCCCAGGTCGGCTGCAGGGTCTGGGTGTCCCAGGCCACCAGCACATCGCTGCGCTCGCCATAGGTGCCGCGCGAGTAGAACAGGTTGGCCGAATACAGCGTGCGGTTGTCCGGGCTCAGCGCGGTGGGGGCGACGAAGGCGTTGGTAGTCATGCCGAGCATGCGCTTGGCCTTGGGGTCGACCACCACCACCTTGCCGGCGATGGGGTTCTTGAAGTCCACATCCAGGATGTAGACGCGGTGAGGGTCTGGCGGGAACGGCAAGGTATTGTGGCCGATCTCTTCGGCGGGCAGGTCGGCCCGTACCGCGCTGGTGCCTGCGGCCAGGGCCAAGGCCAGGGCTGCCGAGATGCTGAGCCTGTCGACGCGACGCATTGGCTATCTCCGATGTTGTTATGGGTTATGCAGAAATCGCAGCCATTGCAGTGTGCCGCCTGGCCCGCAACGCTGATTTGGCCTGCGTGACATTCTCTTGAGGCTGCCTGACAAAACGCTGGGCAGGGCTGGCAGACGGGTAGGCGGGCGCTTGAAGATCGGCCCACCGCCACGTTGGCGCCGCCATCCAGGAGTGCATGTCATGAGCGATATCCCGCTGTTACCCGCCGTGGTCGAGTTCCTCGCCAGGCCCCATGGCCATTTTATCGAGGGCCGTTACCAGGCCGGCGAGGCCGGGCCAACGGTGGAAGTCCACGACCCGTCCAGTGGCTCGGTCATCAGCCGTGTCGCCGAGGCGACCGCAGCTGAGGTGGCGCAGGCCGTGCGTAGCGCCCGGCAAGCCTTCAAGGGCAGCTGGGCCGAGGTATCGCCGTACCAGAAGGGCGTAGTGCTGAACCGCCTGGCCGACCTGATCGAGGCCAATGCCGAGGAGCTGGCCCAGCTGGAAACCCTGTGCTCGGGCAAGTCGATCAACCTGTCGCGCGGGTTGGAAATTGCCCAGAGCGTGGTGTTTTTGCGCTATTTCGCCGGTTGGGCGAGCAAGATCACCGGCCAGACCATGACCCCCTCGCTGCCGTCGTTTGGCGGTGAACGCTACACCGCCTTCACCCTGCGTGAGCCGGTGGGCGTGGTGGCCGGGATCGTGCCGTGGAACTTCTCGGTGATGATCGGTATCTGGAAGATCGCTTCGGCGCTGGTCACCGGCTGCACCATCGTGGTCAAGCCCAGCGAGTTCACCCCGCTGACCTTGCTGCGCATCGCCGAACTGGCGGTAGAAGCCGGGGTGCCGGCCGGCGCGTTCAACGTGGTCAACGGGCGCGGCCAGGCGGGGCAGCTGTTGATCGAACACCCCGAGGTGGCCAAGGTAGCGTTCACCGGTTCCGTGCCGACCGGCATCGCCGTGGGCAAGGCCGCCATGGCGGCCAACCTGACCCGCGCCACCCTGGAGCTGGGCGGCAAGAATGCGGCGGCGCTGCTGGCCGATGTGGACATCGACGGTGCGGTGGCCGGCATCGTGCAAACTGCCTATGTGCACCAAGGGCAGGTGTGCGCCTCGCCAGAGCGCCTGTATGTGCACCGCAGCCGGGTGGACGAGTTCACTGCCAAGCTGGCCGCTGCACTGGGGCAATTGAAGATTGGCTCGGCACTGGACCCGGACGCCCAGTTCGGGCCGTTGGCCAATGCCGCGCACCTGCAGAAGATTCTTGGCTTCTTCGAGCGCGCCCGGGCCAGCAACACTGTGGTGTGTGGGGCCAAGGCCGTCGAGCGCCCGGGTTACTTCGTCGAACCCACGGTGGTGCTGGCCAATGACGCCAGTGACCCGCTGCTGCACGAGGAAACTTTCGGCCCCATCGTTTGCGTGCTGCCGTTCGATGACGAAGCGCAGTTGCTGGCGCTGATGAACGACAGCCCTTACGGGCTGACTGCCAGCCTGTGGACCAACGACCTGTCCAAGGCCCTGCGCCTGATCCCGCAGATCGAGGCGGGCACGGTATGGGTCAACATGCACACCTTCCTCGACCCGGCGGTGCCGTTTGGCGGTACCAAGGCATCCGGGGTAGGGCGCGAGTTTGGCAGTGCGTTCATCGAGGATTACACCGAGCTGAAGTCGGTGATGATCCGTTACTGAATGGTTTCGCAAGAGCGGCCTTGTGCGGTAGCTGCGGCCAGCACATAACCTTTGTGTGGCTTGCCGGCGATAGGGCCCTGGCAGGCAACACAAGACAGTTGCTCCTGCAGGGGCCGCGCATGGCTAGCCAGCGGCTCCAGACTTGCGGGCCTAGGCCTGGCTGTTGCCCAGCGCCATGTTGACTGCCAACCAGCCGTTCACCGCCTCTTCCCCGGCCTCGGCGAACACCCGCTCCAGCAGCTTGACCTGCTCGCGCCGAAGCAGTTGCTCCAGGCGCGCGCCTTCCTCGGTCAGGGCCAGCAAGCGCTTACGCTTGTCGGTGGCGCAGGCCACGCTGTCCACCAGGCGCATTTCCGTCAGCTGGCGCATCGGCATGTTCAGCGCCTGTTTGCTGACCCCAAGCAAGGCCAGCAGATCCTTCACGCTCAGGTTCGGGTAGCGCGCGATGAAGAACACGATGCGTTGATGCACCCGGCCCAGGCCGCGGCGCTCGAGCATTTCGTCGGCCTTGGCGGTGAACGCCTGGTAGCCAAAGAAAAAGGCTTCCATCGCTTGTTGCTGGGAAGCAGGGTTTTTAAGGTCAATCATATTGACTTATCCGTTGGCGGCGGCGTAATTTCGGTCAAACAGTTTGACGTATTTTTCCTCTGCCTTGCTACCGGTGATTCCCATGGCTTTCTCTGAACGTGTCACGCGCCTCAAGAGCTCCCTGATCCGCGAAATTCTCGCCGCCGCCCAGCGCCCTGGGGTGATGTCGTTTGCTGGCGGTTTGCCGGCCGAAGCCATGCTGCCCCAGGTTGACTGGGCCGACATGCCAGTGGGCATGGGCCAATATGGCATGAGTGAAGGCGAGCCGGCCCTGCGTGAAGCGTTGGCGGCCGAGGCGCGGGCATTGGGGGTCGACTGCCAGGCCAGCCAGGTACTGGTGGTGAGTGGCTCGCAACAGGCCCTCGACCTGGCGGCCAAGCTGTACATCGACCAGGGCACGCAGATCATGCTCGAAGCGCCCACCTACCTGGCGGCGCTGCAGATCTTCCAGCTGTTCGGTGCCGATTGTCTGGCCTTGCCGATGCAGGCCGACGGCCCGGACCTGGCCGAACTGCGCAATTGCCTGGAGCGGCACCGCCCAGCATTCATCTACCTGATCCCGACCTTCCAGAACCCCTCGGGCCTGCGCTACAGCGAAGCCAAGCGTGACGCGGTGGCGGCCTTGCTGGATGAGTTCGGCGTGACGCTGATCGAAGACGAACCCTACCGCGAGCTGAGCTTCGATGGTGGCAGCGCCCGGCCGATCGTCAGCCGCTTGCGCAACACCAGTTGGATCTACACAGGTACGGTTTCCAAGACCTTGCTCCCCGGTTTGCGAGTCGGCTACCTGATCGCCAGCCCCGACCTGTTTCCGCACTTGCTGCGGCTGAAGCAGGCCGCCGACCTGCACACCAACCGCGTGGGGCAGTGGCAGGTGCTGCAATGGTTGGGCAGCGACAAGCTGCAGCTGCACCTGAAAACGCTGCGCGACTACTACCGCACGCGCCGGGACGCGTTCCAGCTGGCCTTGGAGACGCATTTTGCCGAGCTGGCGGACTGGCACAAGCCGGATGGCGGGTTGTTCTTCTGGCTGACCCTGAAACAGCCGCTGGATACCCGTACCTTGCTGGCAGAGGCCTTGGCGGTGGATGTGGCGTTCATGCCAGGCGAGCCATTCTTCCCCGAGCCGGACCGGCACCATGGCCATTTGCGCCTGAACTTCAGCCACGTTGCCCCCGACCAGCTGGATGAAGGGCTCAGGCGTTTGGCGCAAGTGCTGCGCAATGCGCAGGCCGCACAGGTATGATGGTGCCAGCGAAACCGTACTGACAGGCCCAGTGGATTATGAACCGTCATAAGAAGATCAAGCAGCTATTGCAGGCGCATCAGAAAAAAGCCAATGCCAAGCTGGCGCCACGCAAGCCCAAGTATATTTGCAAGGCTGACCGCTTGAAGATGGAAGCTGAGGCGGCGGGGGATACCCCCAACTGACCGGCCGACGCGGAACGTGTAGGAGCGGCCTTGTGTCGCGATCGGGCCGCGCAGCGGCCCCAGCGATATCTGCC
>NZ_JBDJLK010000079.1:0-25085 GCF_039673335.1 Pseudomonas sp. TWI929 | reverse complement strand
AGAAGACACCGCGGTGGATGGCACGGGCTTCGCCCGTGTTCGCGGGCAAGCCCGCTCCCACAGGGATCGCGCCAGCTTTTAGAAATTGAGCAAGACAGTTGCTCCCACAGGGGATGCGGACCGCTTGCGAACTCAGCTCTCTTCGCGATGAGCTGCAAAGCAGCCCCTATGTCACTTCTGCCCAAGCGCCGCAATCGACACACCCGAAGCCACAAACGTGACCCCTGCCCCGAGGTTCAGGCCATTCACCAGTCTGGGCCGCGCGCGCAGGAAGCCGGTCAGCACCGTGGCAAACATCCCCATCAGGGCAAAGCCGGCGGCCGTGAGCAAGGCAAACCACACCCCATACACCAACATCTGTACGGTCACCGAGCCGCGCTGCGGGTCGACGAACTGCGGGATGAAGGCCAGCACGAATAATCCCGGCTTGGGGTTGAGCGCCGCCGACAGGAAGCCGGTAAGGAAGATGGTCGACAACGGCTGCCGCGCCGCTGGCTGGAAACTGAACAGGTTACGGCTGCGCAGCACCTTGATGCCCAGCCAGATCAGGTAGCCCGCCCCCACCAACTTGACAGCCAGGAATGCCAACGCCGAGGTCTGCATCAACAGCGTCAGGCCCAAGGCGGCAGCGGCGACGTGGAACAGGATGCCAGCACCGGAGGAGAACCCCGAGACAATCGCAGCGGCCTTGCCCTGGGTCAGGCCTCGGCCAATGGCCAGCAGGTTATCGGGGCCAGGGGCCAGGACCAGCAGTACGCAGGCCAGGGTGTACATCAGCCAGGTATCGAGGGGAAACATTCGGCGACTCCTTTCGCAAAAAATGGGGGCTGCGTTGCAGTCCATTCGCGGGCACGCCCGCTCCCACAGGGCCCGGGTTGACGCTGGACCTTGTGGGAGCGGGCGTGCCCGCGAATGGGCCGCAAAGCGGCCCCTGTAGCATACCTCAACCCGCCAGGATGAAGTCCGCTGCGGTCACCGTGGTCGCATCCGCCACCCCCACCAGGCGGATGGAGTCGGCAGCGCCGATGCTGACCAGCGTATCCGCGCCAACATCGGCGATGGTCACGCTGGCGGCAAAGGTGGCCGCGGTGATGTTAAGGGCGGTGATATCCAGCCGGTCCTGGCCACCCGCCGCAATGGCATCGAAGTTGATGATCAGGTCGTTGCCGAAGCCGGCGGCGAACTGGAACACATCGTTGCCGTCAGTGGCCATCATGGTGTCGTTGCCGGCACCACCCGTGACCGTGTCGTTGCCTGCCGCACCGTTGATGAAGTCATTGCCGGCGCCGCCGAGCAAGGTGTCGTTGCCAACATCACCAAACAGCGTGTCGTTGCCATCGCCGCCCTGCAGGGTGTCGTTGCCGTTGCCACCGTCCAGGCTGTCATCGCCAGCACCACCGTTCAGGGTGTCGTTACCGGCATCCCCCAGCAGCGTGTCGTTGCCGTCACCGCCATCCAGGCTGTCATCGCCACCGCCACCGTTCAGGCGGTCGGCACCCAGGCCGCCGAACAGCTGGTCGTTGCCGGCATCGCCGTTGAGGGTGTCGTTGCCGGCATTGCCATTGAGCACGTCGTTGCCGCCGTCACCGCTGAGCGTGTCATTACCTGCCGCGCCATTGATGATATTAGCCAGGCCGTTACCGGTAGCGGTGAAGTTGCCCGCCCCGGTATAGGTCAGGTTCTCGACGTTGGCGGTCATGGTGTAGCTGGCCAGCGTGGTACGTACCTGGTCCGTGCCTGCTCCAGTAGCCTCGACCACCACATCCCCGGCGTCATCCACCACGTAGGTGTCATCGCCGACGCCACCCACCAGGCGGTCAGCCCCTGCACCGCCGTTGAGCAGGTCGTTGGCGGCGCCACCGGTGATGGTGTTGGCCAACGCGTTACCGGTACCGGTGAAGGCGCTGCTGCCGGTGTAAGTCAGGTTCTCGACGTTGGCACCCAGGGTGTAGCTTGCCAGGCTGGTCTGTACCAGGTCGGTACCGCCGTTCAGCGCTTCGGTTACCGTGTCACCGGCGTTGTCGACCACGAAGGTATCGTTGCCGGCGCCACCGATCATGGTATCCGCACCAAGCCCGCCGTTGAGGGTGTCGTTGCCGTCCTCGCCATTGAGCAGGTCTGGGTCGTCACCGCCGTTGAGGATGTCGTTGCCGACACCACCGAACAGCTGGTCGGCACCGCCCAGGCCATTGAGCGTGTCGTTGCCGCCCAGGCCCGAGATGACGTCGTTGCCCGCGCCACCGGTCAGGGTGTTGGCACCGTTGGTACCGACCAGCACCACGCCAGCTGGCACTGTCACCGCTGCAGTGGCCGCCGAAGTCAACGACTCCAGGGTGCCGAAGCCATCGGTGTAGCGCACGATCACCCGCAGCTGCTGGTTGCCCTGGGCAAAGCCCGGGGTGAAGGTGGCTGCGGTAGCGCCGACGATGTTGGCGAAGATACCGCCAGTGCCCTGTTGCCACTGGAAGCTGAACGCGCCCAGGCCGTCCAGATCAGCGATACCGCCAGTGAGCGCGGTCAGCGTCTGGCCTTGGTCTGGCGTGGTGTCGCTGATCAGCACGGCACCGGTCGGTGCATCGTTGACGTTGGCCACCGGGTCGAGGATGTCGGAGGCGACGCTTTCCTGCACGCCGAAGTCATCCACGTAGCTGACCACCACTCGCATGTTCTGCCCTACTTGCGCCTGGGTCAGAACAAAGGTGCTGCCGATGGCGCCAGCAATGTTGACCCAACCCACCCCCCGGTTGGACTGCCACTGGAAGGTGAACTGCGGGTTGCTCAGGCCGTCGGCATCGACGATGGTCGCCGGGTTGGCGGTGAGCGTCTGGTTCTGCACCAGCAGCCCGGTCACGGTCGGCCCGGCACTCGGCGCACTGTTCGCCGACGAATCGACGATTTCCAGCGTGCCTTTGGCGTCCTGGTACACCCCACGTACGCGGATGCTCAGGCCGGCCACATCGTCGGTCACCCGATAGGTGCTACCGATTGCCCGCGAGACCTCGCCAGCGGCGACGAAGGTGATGTCTTCGTACACCCCGGAGCCCGGCAGGCGCTCGACCTGCCAGTAGTAGGCCATCGGGCCATTGACGGCACCGCTGGCGTTGGCCGCGCTGGCGTTGTCGGCATCGTGCACCGCCAGGTTGGTTACCTTCAGCAGCTGGCCGCTGACCGGTGTGTCGTCACGCACGCCGCTGGCAGCGTCGAGGATCACCAGGTGGCCCGACGGGCCTGCGTTGGCCGCGGTACCCACGCCGGAGGCCATCGAGGTGTCAGAGAACTGCAGGCGCTCGATACCGGTTAGGTGGTCGACGCCATCACGCCCGGCCACCCGGTCGGTAACGGTCACCGAGTTGCCATCGACCACCACGTCGTAGTCGGTGGCCACCCCCGAGAACAAGGCCGTGTCGTAGTTGTCGGTGCCGCTGAGGATCTCGCGGATGATCACCAGCTGGCCTGGGTTGTAGGTGCCATTGAGCATCAGCGGCACCATCGGCTCCATGCTGTTGAAGCTGGCGATTTCCGGGCCGGTGCCATCGTGGTTGGCGCGTACGCTGATGCGCACGTTCAGCCACTTGTCACCGTCGAGGATGTCGTCGCCGCCACGGCCTTCGATCAGGTCACTGCCGCTGCCACCGAGGATGATGTTGCCACCATCGTAGAAGGTCGCGCCGGCAGCCAGCAGGCTGGACAGGCCATTGATCAGGCTGATGTTGGTCAGCACGCTGCCTGTCGCGCCAGCCGTCGGCAGTGAAGTGGCGTCTTCGTTGTCACCGCGCAGGAAGTCGCCATGCGCCGAACCCGACAGGCCTTCCATGATGTCGAAGCGCACCAGCGCCGAGGCGCCTGAGCCCGGTACCGGTGGCACATCGAAGAAGCGGTCGCTGTAGTCGATGGTCACGCCCTGGGCCAGGTCCTTGAAGGTTGCCCAGTCGTAGCCCGAGCCACCGATGTAGCGGTCGCCAAAGCCCAGGCTGCCGACCATGATGTCGTCGCCGCCTTCACCGTTGAACTTGTCGTTCTCGTTGCCGCCGATGAACACGTCGTTACCAATGACCGGGTCGTTGCCGAGTGGGTCGAAGTTGTCACCAGGCGCACCGTCCGAAGTGCCCTTCTCGATCCAGTCGTCACCTTCGTTGCCCATGTCCTGCTCGTTGGCCTTGCTGCCCAGGATAAAGTCATTGCCCTGGCCGCCAATGGCTTCGGAGGCATCCTCACCGGTGACGATGAAGTCGTTGCCGAAGCCGCCGATGATCAGGTTGATGCCATTACCGCCGTGCAGCACGTCGTTGCCGTCCCCGCCCTGGATGTTGTCGTCACCGCCCATGTCGCTGATGATGTCGTCGCCGGCACCACCACGCAGCTGGTCGTTGCCGTCACCACCCTCGATGCGGTCGTTGCCGGCATCGCCCCAGACCGTGTCGTCACCCTCGCTGGACACCAGGATGTCGTCACCGTTGGTACCGCCCAGCACAATGTGCTCGGCACCGGCATAGCGGATGTAGTTGCTGTCCGGGCCAACCGTCAGCGGGCTGTCGCGGAACACCACCTGCTCGCCATTTTCGCCCAGCGGGTCGGCATTGCCCAGGCCGTCGTTGTACTGCTTGCTCTGGTCCAGCTCCAGGTAGAAGCCCGGGTCGGAGAACACCAGGCCCGGCAGGTGCGTGGCCGAGGTGTTGGCCATGATCAGCTTGGCGAACGAGTTGCTTTCCAGCTCGGCGTTCATCGACAGGCCGGCGGTGCGCTCCAGGTAGTAGAAGCGGTCGCCGTCCTGCAGTTTCTCCATCTGGTTCTCGAACACGAAGTTGAAGGTGGTGCCGAGCATGCCGCCGAACGGGGTTTTCTCTTCGGCCAGGCCGCCGATCCACAGGTCGATGGCATCGACACCGGTGATGGTCACTCCCTTCAGGTCATCGGCGGTACCCAGTGCGCCATCCTTGCCGGCCATGGTCTTGTTGGCCCAGTCGCCGCTGCTGTTGAGGAAGTCCAGCCGATCGGTTGGCGCACCATCGCCGCCGAACACCAGGGCCATGGCTGCAGCGCGTTTTTCCAGCAGCGTGGTGGCTTCGGTGATGGTGCTGTGGGTGCCATAGGCCGCAATGAAGTTAATCAGCGACTCCGGATGCTTCAGGTGCTGCACCAGGTCGACCCAACTGCTGTACGGCTTGAGCTGGGTATCGCCGGTTTGCCCGTAGATGTCGCGGCGCAAGGCGTTCAGCGAGGGGATACCGACGTCGCGGCCACGGGCGATGTTGATTGCCGGCAGGTCCAGCGGCAGGCCGAGCAGGTTGTTGCGCAGCGCCTCGGTGACGAACTCGTCGATTTCGTTACCGGCCTGGCGAGTGACCCCGCGCACGATGGCGCTGGTCGCGTCCTCGGGGGTGACCCCGCTGGCGGCATAGGCCAGCGGGTTGAGGAACGCCGCGATCAGCCCCAGTTGCTGTTCGGGGTTGGCGCTTGCCGGGTCCTTGATGACGTTGAAGTCGATGTCGAAGCGGTCGACGGTCTCGGTCAGCATCGAGTGGCCAAAGCGGTACACGGTGTGGGCGAATTCGGCCACGATCGAGGCATCGAGGTCGACGTCATACACCTGGGTCGGGGCGAAGAACAGGTCGACCCGTGGTTGCACGGTACGGGCGAACTCTTCGAACACCAGGTGCTGGTACTGCATTTCGGTGCCGAACTTGGCGGCCTGGAACAGGCGCTCGCCGTTCCACACCAGGGCATTGACCTCGGTCGGGGTGGTTGGCAATGCCGTTACCGGGTTGAGCAGCCACTCGTTGAGGAAGGCCAGGTCCTTGGAGTCGAGCACAGTGTCCATGGTCTGTGCCACCAGCCGGTTGTGCTCGGCATGGAAGATCGCATGCACGGCGGTCAGGCCGATGTTCTCGTTGACCCGGCCATCGCCGGCAATGTAGTGCGCGTCGAGCAGCTCGTTGTCATAGTTCAGGTTGGCACCGGTGTTCGGGTTGACGTCCACCGGGTTGCCAACGAGGTTATCCGCATCGGGTGCCAGCACCCCACCACTGAACACCGGCACTGCATTGTGGGCGATGTCAGCGAGGAACTGGTGGCCGGTGCGCACCGCATTGGCCAGATTGATCGGCGCCAGCGGGTTGCCTTCTACCTGTTGGTCATCGGCAGTACCGGCGATACCGTCTACCCCCTTCATCACCACCATCGGGTAGCCATGCGGCCCCTTGATGAAGTTGCCATAGGCGTCGGTGGCCAGCAGCGGCACGTTGTCGACGTCGGCATCGGTCAGGTTGATGCCGAGCAGGTCGCGGGCTTGTGCCTTGACCACCTTCCAGGTGGCCATGCCGCCGATTTCGTGGTCATCAGAAGTGCCGAACTTGCCATCGGCGCCCAGGTCGCGGTTGGTAATCAGCCGGCCAGTGGCGACCGGGCCATTGTCGGTCATCACGTAGGCACGCAGGAACACCTGGTGCGACGGGTGCGAGCTGTAGGTCTGGTTCTGGTCCACGAACGGGGTGGTGGTGTTGGTGTGCTCGTGGATGTCGTCGGGCGTGCCGAGGATGCCGTCGGCACCCGGCAGGTTGGTGGCACGGGTCATGACCATGAAGTTGGTCGGGGCGCCTTCCTTGTACAGAGGGTCGTCCGGCTTCAGCGGGATGTACACCGTACCAGAGCCACCCTTGGTGACCAGGTCCAGGCCATGGTCGAAGAACTGCCCGAAGAAGGTCATCCAGGCGTTGAACGGCGCGGACAGCCCGGCATCGGCAGCGGTGTTCTCGAACAGGTACACATCGTGGTCGTCATTGGTGCCGAACTTACCGTCCAGGCCAGGGCTGGCAACGATGCGCACGCCGTCCTTGAGCACGTCGTCGTTGCCTTGTGTACCGAAGTCCAGCTGGCCGTTCAGGCCTGGGTCATAGGCGTTGGCATAGGCCGCCGGGTTGTTCGAGGTCTGGTCAACGATCAGGTTGCTGATGGTACGCGGTTGCGAGTCGAACACCGCGCCGCTGGTTTGCTGGTACGAAGAGCCGGGGACGGCTGGCGAGCCAGGGCCGAAGAAGCCGGCACCCACGCCTTCGGCCTGGTTGAACACCGGGTCGGTCAGGCGCGGGAACACGTTGTCGGCAGCACCGTACTCGGTGTGGTTGTTGCCGTTGAGGTTCATCAGGTTGTTGTTCGAACCATCCACCGCCCGCAGGCCCAGTGGCGCACGGATGTTGGGGATCAGCGAGAGGATGTCCTGCCCATGTGCATCGGCCTCGGCGATCTTGATCTGCGCCAGGATGAAGTTGAGGTCGGAGCGCACCATGTGCAGGCCGGCACCACCGTCAGCGGCATCCACCACCGGCACCGCCGGGGTCGGCACCACGGGCGCGCCTGGCTGCACCAGGCCGGTAGGCTGGGAGAACAGCACTTCGGTAGTGCCATGGGCGTCCTGGTAGATTGCCTTGACCCGCAGGTTCAGGCCGGCCAGGTCTGGTGACACCTTGAACGAGGTACCGTCGGCACTCTGAAACGCCAGGTCGCCGGCAGGCAGGAGGATGATGTCCTCGAACACACCACTGCCCGGGGTGGCCTCGAACTGCCAGTAGTACGACACCGAACTGTTGGCCAGCGTACCCAGCGGGTTGCCGGTGCCAATGTTGTCGGCATCACGTACGCCCGCCACGCTCACCGTCAGCATATCGCCCACGGTAACCGCACCACCAACACCGCCCGTCACGGTCGGGCTGCCGGTGGGCTGCGCGTTCACCCCGTCCACCAGCACCAGCTGGCTGTCGGCGAACTGCAGGCGTTCGATGTGCAGCAGCGTATCGACGCCGTCGCGGCCGGCTACGCTGTCGGTCACGGTCCAGACATCGTCGGAAGTGATGACCGTGCCCCGGTTGTCACGGGTGACGGTGTACTCGCTCTGCACGCCCGAGAATATCGCGGTATCGAAGGCCGCCCCGCCGGTCGAGATGCCATTCAGGATTTCCCGTACAGCCTTGAGCTGGCCAGGGCTGTAGGTGCGGTCGAGCATGTACGGGATCATGTCGACCATGCTGTCGAAGCTGTTGATCTCGGGGCCAGTGTGGTCAACGTCATCGGCGGCATACACCGCGATGCGCACGTTGAGCCACTTGTCACCGTCGATCAGGTCGTCGCCGCCTCGGCCCTCGATCAGGTCGCTGCCATCGCCGCCGAGCAGGATGTTGCCGGTGGCAAAGCCAGTGGTCGGTAACCCGGCGGCTTCCAGGAAGTCGCGCAAACCATGGATCAAGTCGACGTTGGTCAACGCACTGCCGGTGGCGCCGCCATGGTTGAGGATGGTCACGGCATCGACATCATCGCCCTTGAGCACGTCGGCGTAATGCGAGCCGGACACGCCCTCGACCTCGGCAAAGCGGTCGAGGATGGAAGCCGGCGAGGCGCCGACCGGGTTGAACACGCCGGTGTTCTGGTTCGGTGCATTGCCATGGGGCTGGGCCAGGGCGGCCAGGCTCAGGTCGACGGTGACACCGACCTTGTCATTCTTGTAGGTCACCCAGTCGAAGCCGGACATGCCGTCCATCTTGTCCTGGGCATCACTGCCGACGAAGATGTCGTCGCCGCCCTCGCCGATCATTTCATCAAAGCCGCCGCCACCGACGAAGATGTCGTTGCCGACCACTTCGTCACCCAGCAACGGCGCAAAGTTGTCGCCGGGCGCACCGTCCTGGGTGCCCTTCTCGATCCAGTCGTCGCCCTCGTTACCGGTCGGCGGCAGGTTGGTCTTGGCGCCGAGGATGAAGTCGTCACCTTGGCCGCCGAAGGTGGTGCTGATGTCTTCGGTGGTGATGATGAAGTCCTGGCCATCGCCCCCGAGGATCAGATTGCCGACCGCCAGCATGCTGCCGGCGACGATCACGTCGTTGCCGGCGTTGCCTTCCAGGCGGTTGTCGCCGAACGAGTCGGTGATGATGTCGTCGCCTGCGCCGCCCAGCACCGCATCGTTGCCGGCGCCGCCTTCGAGGCGGTCGTTGCCGGCGTCACCATAGAGCGTGTCGTCGCCTTCACCGGCGATGATGATGTCGTTACCGGAGGTACCGCCCAGCACCACATGGTCTTCGCCGGTGTAGTGCAGGTAGTTGCCGTCTGGCCCGACGGTATCGGGGTTGTCGCGGATCACCAGCGGCACCACTTCGACGCCGTTGATCATGATGCCGCCAGTCGGGTCGTCCCGGCCTTCAGCACCCAGCCCGGTGAACTGGTTGGCCTGGTTCACCTCCAGGGTGTAAGTGGGCGTGAGGAACACGGTATTGGACAGGTGGGTGACGTCGGAGTTGAGCATGATCAGCTTGGCGAAGGAGTTGTTCTCCAGCTCCGTGCCAAAGTTCATGCCCGCCGTGCGCGACAGGTAGTAGAAACGGTCGCCGTTCTGCAGCGCTTCCAGCTGGGTTTCGAAGACGAAGTTGAAGCTGGAACCGAGCATGCCGCCAAACGGCATCTTCTTCTCGGCCAGGCCGCCTACCCAGAAATCGATGGCATCGACGCCGGTAATGGTCACGCCGGCATTGTTGGCCCAGTTGTCGGTGCCGTTGAGGAACGCCAGGCGGTCAGACGGCGCGCCATCGCCGCCAAATACCAAGGCAAAGGCAGCGGCGCGCTTGGCCGCTTCGGTGGTGGCCCCGGTGATGGTCGAGTGCGTGCCGTAGGCGGCGATGAAGTTCACCAGTGATGCCGGGTGCTTGAGGTAATCGGCAAAGTCGACCCAGCTGATGTACGGCTTGAGCTGGCTGTCGCCGGTCATGGCGTAGAACTCGCGGCGGGCTTCGTTCAGGCTGGGGATGCCGGTGTCGCGGCCACGGGCAATGTTCAGCGCAGGCAGGTCCAACGGCAGGCCGAGCAGGTTGTTGCGCAGCGCCTCGGTGACGAATTCGTCGATCTCGTTGCCCAGCTGGCGGGTCACGCCGCGGATGATCGCGCCAGCTGCTTCGTCTGCAGTGGCGCCGCTTTCGGCAAATGCCAGCGGGTTGAGGAAGGCGGCGATCAGGCCCAGTTGCGGGTCGCCGTTTACCGTGTCGAAGTTGGTGTCGAAGCGGTCGACGGTTTCGGTCAGCATCGAGTGGCCGAAGCGGTACACCACGTGGGCGAACTCGGCGAGGATTGCCGGGTTGATCGAAGTATCGTAGCCGTTGGGTGCCAGGAACTCATCGACCTGCGGCTGGATGGTGCGGGCGAACTCTTCGAACACCAAGTGCTGGTACTGCATTTCGGTGCCGAACTTGGCGGCCTGGAACAACCGCTCACCGTCCCAAACCAGCGCGGCAATGCCGGCGGCGGTGGTAGGGATGGCGGCCACATCGTCGATCAGCCATTCGTTGAGGAACGCCACGTCGCCCGCAGCCAGCAGGGTGTCCTTGGTCTGCTGCACCAGGCGGTTGTGCTCGGAGTGGAACACATGGTGCACGGCAGTCAGGCCGATGTTCTCGTTCACCCGGCCATCACCGGCAATGTAGTGGGCGTCGAGTAGTTCGTTGTCGTAGGTCAGGTTGCTGCCGCCAGGCCCCGGAGGCTGCGCATTGCCAATCAGGGTGTCGCCGTCGGGACGCAGCTCACCACCGACGATCACCGGCGCGGCATTGTGGGCAATGTCGTCGAGGAAACCATGCCCGGTGCTTACGGCATTGGCCAGGCTGATGGGCGCGGCGCGGTTGCCTTCGACCAGCTGGGTGACGTCGTCGGCGGTGCCGGCGATGCCGTCCAGGCCATTGTTCACACGCATCACCACCTGCGGCATGCCGTTGGGCCCACGCAGGAAGTTGCCATAGGGGTCGGTGGCCAGCAGCGGCACGCTGTGCACGTCGGCGTCGGTCAGGTTGATACCGAGCAGGTCGCGGGCCTGGGCCTTGACCACCGCCCAGGTGGCCATGCCGCCGTTCTCGCTGTTGCCATCGTCACTGGTGCCGAACTTGCCATCGGCGCCCAGGTCGCGGTTGGTGATCAGCCGCCCGGTGGCCACCGGGTCGCCGGCGGCGTTGAGCATGTACTCACGCAGGAATACCTGGTGCGAGGGGTGCGAGCTGTAGGTCTGGCTCTGGTCGACGAACGGCGAAGTGGTGTTGGTCTGGCCATCGTCGGCAGTGCCTACCACACCATCGGCACCGGCGGTGCGCACGGCCCGTGGCAGCACCATGAAGTTGGTCTGGCTGTTGGCGTTGTACAGCGGGTCGTCGGGGCGCAGCGGGATGAACACGATGTCGGTGCTGCTTTTGGTGACCAGGTCCAGGCCGTGGTCGAAGAACTGGCCGAAGAAGGTCATCCAGGCGTTGAAGCCGGCGGTCAGGCCCGCGTCTGGCGAGACGTTGGGGATGAAGAACACCGGCTTGTCATCAGCGGTGCCGAACACCCCGTCGATGCCCGGGCTCATCACCGGGGCGGCGCCGCCGTTGGCCTCGACCGCCGCCGGGTTGTTCTGCGTCTGGTCGACGATCAGGTTGCTGATGGTGCGCGGCTGCGAGTCGGTGACCATACCGGTGCCAACATAGTTGGCCCGGTAGGAGGCATCGAGCAGGCGCAGGAACGCATTGTCGGAAGCGCCGAACTCGCTTTGCCCGGCGACCAGGTTGTTGTAGCTGCCGTCCACGGTGCGCAGGCCGAATGGCACCTGGCTGTTAGGCAGCAGGTCGATCAGGCTGGTGCCGGCAGCATGGGCTTCGGCGATGAAGATCTGCTTGAGGATGAATTCCAAATCCGACTTGCTGAAATTGGCCATTTTCAATTGCCCTCGATCTGTCGGGAGAAATCACAGGGCAACAGGGTCCTTCCCGCGCCCAGTCAGGGTTGACTTGCGCAGTTTCTGTTCAGGGGTTCAGCGGACAGCTGGGCGGTGTTGTGCAGACGCCACTGGCCTCATCGCCGGCAAGCCGGCTCCCATGGGTACGGCGGTATCCTTGTTAACTGTGCGATACAGCGGTGTAACGCACATGCATCGCCCCCAGCTCGCACAGGGTCCGAATACATCAGACTAAAGTCGTAGGACAAAACCTTGTCAATATCCCGTCAGAAAAATCGTCTCATGATGATAATGCGTTGCAACTAGCTGTTTTTCTGGCACTTATGAAAAGTTCAAAGAATTTATAGAGCGAAAAGATATTACTGATTGTTTCGTTGCAACCTACGCTGCTGCATATGGGAGCAACGCAGCGTTTTGGACCATTCGCCTTTAGAGCGACCCGTCTGCGAGCCGACCAGAAGCCACAACTACCGCAGTACGGGGCGCCGCAACGGATTCCCCGATTTGTGAAAAGGGAGGCCCCCGATGCACAAGCCGCCACGCATTCGTTCCGAGCTGGCTGACGCGTTGTTTCGCCTGCGTCGCAGCTTCTACGCCCTGGCCGCCTTCAGCGGCGTGATAAACGTCATGATGTTGACGCCAGCCGTTTATATGCTGCAGGTGTATGACCGTGCCCTGGTCAGCCGCAACGTCACTACCTTGACCATGCTCACCCTGTTGGTGGTCGGGCTGTTCCTGCTGATGTCGGCCCTGGAAATGATCCGAACCCGCGTGCTGATCCGGGTTGGCAACCGCCTGGACATGGACCTCAACCGGCGCATCTTCAGTGCCGCTTTCGAGCGCAACCTGAGCCGTGCCGGCGGCAACCCGGCGCAGGCACTGCAGGACTTGGCGCAGGTCCGCCAGTTCGTCACCGGCAACGGCCTGTTCGCCTTCTTCGATGCCCCCTGGACGCCGATCTACCTGCTGGTCTGCTACCTGATTCACCCCTTGCTCGGGCTGGTCACCATGATCGGCTCGCTGATCCTGGTGGGGCTGGCCTACCTCACCGAGAAGGCCACGCAAAAGCCCCTGGCCGAAGCCAACCAGGCGGCCATGTCATCGGCCAGCTATGCCAACAACAACTTGCGCAATGCCGAAGTCATCGAGGCCATGGGCATGCTGCCGTCAATCGGCAAGCGCTGGTACCAGGGCCACTTGCGCATCCTGCAGATGCAGACCCTGGCCTCCGACCGCGCCGCGTTGATCAGCAGCACCGGGCGCTTCGTGCGCATCACCTTGCAGTCGCTGATCCTCGGCACCGGCGCGCTGCTGGCAATCGAAGGCAAGATCACCCCCGGCATGATGATCGCCTGCTCGATCCTGACCGGCCGCGCCTTGGGCCCGGTGGAACAGGTAATTGCCTCGTGGAAGCAGCTGCTGGGTTGCCGTTTGGCCTGGGGCCGGCTCAACGACCTGCTGCAGGACTACCCGCAGCGGCCGCCGAGCATGTCGCTGCAGCGGCCAGTGGGCATGCTGGCCGTGGAAAACGTGATCGCCGGCGCCCCCGGTACCAGCACCACCATCGTACGCGGGGTGAGCTTCAGCCTGGTCCCGGGGGAAACCTTGGGCGTGATCGGCCCTTCGGCCTCGGGCAAGTCCACCCTCGCCCGCCTGCTGGTAGGCGTGTGGCCGACTCAGGCCGGCAAGGTGCGCCTGGACGGCGCCGACATCTTCACCTGGAACAAAAGCGAACTGGGCCCGTGGCTCGGCTACCTGCCGCAGGACGTGGAGCTGTTCGAAGGCAGCATCGCCGAGAACATTGCGCGGTTTGCCGAAGTGGACAGCGAAGCGGTGATCCGCGCCGCCCGCAGCAGCGGCGTACACGACATGATCCTGCGCTTCCCGCAGGGTTACGACACGCGCCTGGCCGCCGACGGCAGCCCGTTGTCGGGCGGCCAGAAGCAACGCATTGCCCTGGCCCGCGCACTGTATGGCGAGCCGAACCTGATAGTACTGGACGAGCCCAACGCCAACCTCGACGACGTGGGCGAGAAGGCCCTGGTCGATGCACTGGTCGAGCTCAAGGCACGCGGTACCACGGTGGTCCTGATTTCCCACCGGCCCAACGTGCTGGGCACGGTCGACAAGGTGTTGATGCTGCGCGACGGCGGCGTGCACATGCTCGGCAGCCGTGACGAAGTGTTCACTGCGCTGCGCAAGGCTAGCGTGATACCCGGTGGCGCTTCGGCGCCGTTGGCTTCGGTAAAAGTACGGGAGTAACCGATCATGCAGATGAGCCAACACACCGAATTGATTCGTGCCGAAGCCAACGACCTGATCGACATGGACGTGGGCCGTCCAGTCCGCTGGGGCGTGTGGCTGGTGATCGCCGGCTTTGGCGGTTTCCTGCTGTGGTCGTGCCTGGCGCCACTGGATGCCGGCGTGGTTGCCACCGGCACAGTCAAGGTCACCAGCAACCGCAAGGCGGTACAGCACCTGACCGGCGGCACGGTCGAAGCGATATTGGTGCGCGAAGGCGATGTGGTGAAAAAGGGCCAGGAGGTAGTGCGCCTCGACGCCCTGCGCGCAGTGGCCGAACAAGGCGCGCTAAGCGCCCAGTACATCGTCAGCAAAACCGTGGAAAACCGCCTGGAAGCGGAGCGCGATGACCGCGACACGATCACCTTCGACCCGGCCCTGCTCGAGCACTACGGCAGTGACCCACGCCTACTGGCGGCCATGGACCTGCAACAGCGCCTGCTGGACACCCGCCGCGCGGGCCTGGCCGGGGAGCTGAGCATCCTTGAAGAAAACCTTGTCGCCTCGGCAGTGCAACTCAAAGGCCTGCAACAGGTGTATGGCGCCCGCGCCTCGCAAATCGGCTTCCTCAACCAGGAGCTGCAAGGCACCCGGGTACTGGCCGCCGAAGGCTATGTACCGCGCAACCGCCTGCTGGAACTGGAGCGCAACAATGCCGACTTGTCCGCCGGCCAGGCTGAAAACCTCAACAACATTGCCCGGGCACGCAGCCAGGCTACGGAAATCAAGCTGCGCATCCTGCAGCGCCAGCACGACTACCTGAAGGAGGTGGAATCGCAACTGACCGACACCGCCAAGGAAAACACCACCCTGGCCGACCGCTTGCGCGCGCTGGACTACGAAGTGACCCACACCGTCATCCGCTCGCCGATCGACGGCATGGTCCAGGCACTGAGCATCGCCACGGTCGGCGGCATCATCCAGCCCGGCGCCAAGATCATGGAGGTGGTGCCGACTGATGAGCCGCTGCAGGTCGACGCGATGATCCCGGTGCAGGCCATCGACAAGATGGTCCCAGGCCTGGCCGTGGACCTCGCTTTCCCGGCGTTTAACCACGCGCAGACGCCGAACATACCAGGGCGGGTCAAGACCATCTCCGCCGACCGCCTGCTCGACGAAGAAAGCAAGCAGCCGTTCTACCTGGCCCAGGTGGAAGTGACGCCAGCTGGCATGGGCCTGCTGGGCAGCAACCATATCCGCCCCGGCATGCCCGCCACCGTTACCATCAAGACAGGCGAGCGCAACCTGCTCAGCTACCTGCTCAAACCGATGCTCGAACGCGTAGACGCCGCGTTCAAGGAGCAATGAAATGAAACGCCCGTGCCTGATGTTGTGCCTGCTGGGGTTATCTGTACAGGCCAGTGCCATGGACCTGAAAGAAGCCTGGGACCTGTTGCAGTACCAGGGCCCGATCTACCGCGCTGCGGTGCATGAAAAGGAAGCCGGCGGCGAGAACCGCGCCATCGGCCAGGCCGGCCTGCTGCCGCAGATCAATGCTGCGGGCTACTTCAACAGGGTCAATGGCAGCCAGCGCCAGAATGGCCAGGACAATGACCTGGACTATGACTCCAAGGGTGCCAACGTACGCCTGCGCCAACCGCTGTTCAACAAGCAGAAGATGGCCGAGTACCGCCAGGGCCAGCAGCGTGCCGACTACAGCGTGGCAGTGTTCGATGCCAAGAGCCAGGACGCTGCGGTGCGCCTGGCCGACGCCTACTTCGACGTGCTGCTGGCCAGCGAAACCATCACGTTGGCCAAGGCCAAGCTGAACGCTTTCGAAGAACAACTGGCCTCGGCGAAACGGCGCATGGAGCTGGGCGCCGGCACCATCACCGACATCGACGAGTCGGTGGCCCGCCGCGACCTGGCCGAAGCCGACCTGATCGAAGCCCAGGACAACCTGGTCAATGCCCGACGCAAGCTGGAGGAATACATTGGTGAAACCCCGCAGTCGCTGACCACCTTGCAGCCAGGCTTCAACACACCGCCGCTGATGCCGGGCAACCTGCAGGACTGGCTGGTCAAGGCCCAGGCCGACAGCCCGCTGATCCATGCGCGCCGGTACAACTACGAGCTGGCCGAAGAAGAAGTGAAACGCGCCCGCGCCGGGCACTACCCAACTCTGGATTTCGTGGCGGGCTACACCGCCGGCAGCAGCCAGTCGATTTCCGAACTGAACCAGCGCAACCACTACAGCTCGATCGGGCTGGAGCTGAACATCCCGCTGTACAGCGGCGGCAGCACCAGCGCGCTGACCCGCCAGGCCAGCGCCAACAGTTCCAAGGCCCTGGATGAACTAGACGCCACGCGCCAGGAAGTGATTTCCGGCACTACCCGCGAGTACCGCGGGGTGCAGAGTGGCGCCTTGCGTATCCATGCACTGGAGAAGGCCGTGGCGTCGAACGAACGCTCGCTGACCTCGACCCGCAAGGGCTTCAAGGAGGGCGGCACCAGCACCAACTCGGATGTGCTCAATGCCGAAGAGTTGCTGTTTGACGCCCGCCACGACCTGTTCGAGGCGAAGTTGAACTACCTGATGTCGCGCCTGCGCCTGGCCTCGTCGGTGGGCAGCCTGGGGGATGACGATATCGATCAGATCAACGACTACCTGGGGCCGGAGCTGATGGTGAGCAACTGATAGCAGGGTGTTCTTGCTTGTTTTTTTGAAGGCCGCCGCGGTCCCTGTGGGAGCGGCTTCAGCCGCGAACACCGGCGAAGCCGGTGCCATAGACCGCGTGGTTTCTTTCGCGGGTGAACCCGCTCCCACAGTGTCCACGGCACCTACCGCATTTTGTTCAGTTTCAGGCTATGATCGGTCACCCTGCCGCGGACGCCCTGAACCATGCCCGTAGACTTGCAAGCGTTGTACCCCAGGCTGATCCACCTGATGCTGGACACGGTATTCGTGGTCGACCGGAACAACCAGATCGTCTTCGTCAGCGATGCCTGCGAGGCGCTGCTGGGCTACCAGGCCTGCGAACTGATCGGCACCCCGATCACCGACTACATGCACCCTGACGACCTGGCGATCACCCGCGCCTCGATTGTCAGGGTAATGAACGGCCAACCCCATTACGACTTCCGTAACCGCTACATTCGCAAGGATGGCGGTATCGTGCACATCTTGTGGGCGGCCTGCTGGTCGGCGGAGGCCGAGGCCCGTATCGGTGTGGCCCGGGATGTGACCGCACTGCATCAAGCGGAGGAGGAACTGCGCTTCCTGGCCCACCATGATCCGCTGACCCGGCTGGCCAACCGGGCCATGTTCACTGAGCGGCTGGACAGCGCGCTTGCCGCGGCACGGCACCACGATCGCCGGCTGGCGTTGCTGTTCCTCGATATCAATGACTTCAAGGACATCAACGATAACCACGGGCACAGCGTGGGCGACCGGGTACTGTGCGCGCTGGCACGTCGGCTGGAAGGCTGCGTGGGGGCGGCGGCCACGGTGGCGCGGATGGGCGGTGACGAATTCACCGTGCTGTTGCCCGACTGCCCATCGCCGCAGGCCCTTGCCGAACAGGTGGCACACATCCTGACTGTGATGGCCGAGCCACTCGGCGCCGAGTTCGCCGGCATCGACGCGCCGTCCTGCAGCATTGGCGTGGCCTGTTTCCCCGAGGACGGCAACGATGCCGACATGCTGCTACGCCATGCTGATGGGGACATGTACCGGATCAAGCGGCAGCGCAGTGCGGCAGGCTGAACGACAAGGGGAAACCGGATGGCTGACCAGCAGCAAGGCGCTGCCGAACCATCGCGCGGCCACATCGGCCTGTTCGAAGCATTGCTGTTCTGGCTGAAGCTGGGCTTTATCAGCTTCGGCGGCCCGGCGGGGCAAATTGCGATCATGCACCAGGAGCTGGTGGAGCGGCGCCGCTGGATCAGTGAGCGGCGTTTCCTGCATGCCCTCAACTACTGCATGTTGCTGCCCGGCCCCGAGGCCCAGCAGCTGGCTACCTACATCGGCTGGCTGATGCACCGCACCTGGGGCGGGGTAATTGCCGGCGCGCTGTTCGTGCTGCCATCGCTGTTCATCCTGATCGGCCTGTCGTGGGTCTACCTGGCCTGGGGCGAAGTACCAGTGGTGGCCGGGATTTTCTACGGGATCAAGCCGGCCGTGACTGCCATCGTCGTGCACGCCGCCCACCGCATTGGCACACGGGCCCTGAAAAGCGGCTGGTTGTGGGCCATTGCCGCAGCCTCGTTCGTGGCCATCTTTGCGCTCAATGTGCCCTTCCCGCTGATCGTGCTGGCAGCCGCGCTATTGGGTTATGTTGGCGGGCGGCTACTGCCGGGGCAGTTCGCCCCCGGCGGTGGCCACAGCGCCGCCAAGGCCAGCCATGGCCCGGCCCTGATCGACGACCACACCCCGACGCCGGCGCACGCCCGCTTCAGCTGGAGGCGCCTGCTGGGTTTGCTGCTGGTGGGTGCCGCGCTGTGGCTGCTGCCCATGGGCTTGTTGATGGCGGCCTTTGGCTGGCAGGGCACGCTGACGCAAATGGGCTGGTTTTTCACCAAGGCGGCACTGCTGACCTTCGGCGGCGCCTATGCGGTGTTGCCCTATGTCTACCAGGGCGCCGTCGGCCATTACGGCTGGCTGTCGCCGACGCAGATGATCGATGGCTTGGCGTTGGGTGAAACCACCCCCGGGCCGCTGATCATGGTGGTAGCCTTCGTTGGCTTCGTCGGCGGCTACCTGCAGCCTATGTTCGGCACCGATCAGGCGTTCCTCGCTGGCGCAGTGGCGGCGAGCCTGGTGACCTGGTTTACCTTCCTGCCCTCGTTCCTGTTCATCCTCGCCGGCGGCCCACTGGTGGAATCGACCCATAACGAACTGAAATTCACCGCGCCGCTGACCGGGATAACCGCGGCCGTGGTGGGCGTGATTCTCAACCTGGCACTGTTCTTCGGCTACCACGTGCTGTGGCCGACCGGTTTCGACGGGGCGTTCGACTGGCCTTCGGCGCTGATTGCGCTGGTGGCGGCTTTAGCGCTGTTCCACTACAAGCGTGGGGTGATACAAGTGTTGATCGGCTGCGCCTTCGCAGGGCTCGCCATTCACCTTCTTCGCTGATGGACACGACCATGCGCAACCCCGAAGACGCCTTGCTCGACAGCTGGCAGCACAACGCCCAGGCCTGGATTGATGCGGTGCGCAGCGCCAGCATCGAGAGCCGTCGCCAGGTCACCGACCAGGCCATCCTGCTGGCCATCCTCGGCCTTCAGCCCGAACGGGTGCTCGACCTGGGCTGTGGTGAGGGCTGGTTGCTGCGGGCGCTGGGCGACCGGGGTATCGAGGCCGTGGGCGTCGATGGTGACAGGTCGCTGGTAGAAGCCGCACGTGCTGCGGGGCCTGCCGAGGTGCACCTGGCCAGTTATGCGCAACTGGCGGATGGGCAGGTATATGTTGGCAAAGACTATGACCTGGTCTGCGCCAATTTCGCGCTATTGCACCAGGACATCATCCCGCTGTTGGCGGCGATGAATGCGTTGCTGACGCCTGGGGGGACGCTGGTGATCCAGACCCTGCACCCGTGGAGCGTGGCAGGCGGGGATTACCAGGATGGCTGGCGGGAGGAGTCGTTTGCCGGGTTCGCCGGCGACTGGCAGGTGATGCCGTGGTATTTCCGCACCCTGGCCAGCTGGCTGAACGCGCTGGACATGGCGGGGTTGCGGCTGGTCAGCTTGCAGGAGCCGCAGCATCCGCAGAGCGCGGTGCCGCAGTCGTTGTTGCTGGTGGCTGAGCGCCGCTGACGCAGAGCCACGGCCCACACAATTCTGATGTGTGGGAGCGGCCTTGCGTCGCGAAAGGGCCGCAGAGCGGCCCCCGGACATTCGCAGCACCGCAGATATCGCTGGGGCTGCTTTGCAGCCCAATCGCGACGCAAGGCCGCTCCCACAATGACCGCATAGCTAAAACTACAGCACCGGCTTGCGCGCCGCGCCGCTGCGGGCCTTGGCCATGGCCGCCAGGCGTACCGCGACGTTGGCAGCGCCGTAACCGGCATAGCCACCCTTGCGCTGGATGATCTCGAAGAAGAAGCGCTCCTCGAACGGTTCGGTGTACACGTGGAACAGTTCGCCGCCCTGTGCATCGCGGTCGTACAGCACGTTGTAGTACGCCAGTTCGCTGAGGAACTCGTCGTCGAAATCGAAGCGCGCCGCCAGGTCGTCGTAGTAGTTCAGCGGGATTTCCAACAGCGGCACCCCGGCCAACTTGGCCCGCGCTACTTCGCGGAAGATGTCGTCACAATCGAAGGCGATATGGTGCACACCCGAACCGCGGTAGCTGGACAGCGCATGGGCAATGGCGGTGTTGCGGTTTTCCGAAATGTTCAGCGGCAGGCGCAGGGTGCCGCACTGGCTGCGCAGGGCGCGGCTCTTGACCAGGCCATACGGGTCGGGCAGCACCACCTCATCGTCGGCGGCGAAGTCGAACAGGCTCTTGTAGAACAGCACCCAGCTGTCCAGCGACTCGGCCGGCAGGGCCAGGGCCATGTGGTCGATGCGGCGCAGGCCGCCGGTGGCGGTGGCGTTCTTGTCCAGGCTGAAGTCGGTGTCGTACAGGGTGTGACCGGCAGTGCCCTGCTCCACCAGGTACAGCAGGCTGCCATCCGGCGCACGGACTGCCGGCACTTCGCACTCGTTAGGCCCGACCAGGCCGCGGAACGGCTGGCCACGGTAGGCGGTGGCGCGCTTCAGGGCGGCTTGCTGGTCCTTGACCCGCAGTGCGGTGGCGCACAGCGACGGGCCATGGGCCTCGAAGAAGTTGTGGCCGAAGGAGTACGGTTCGGCGTTCAGCACAATGTTGATATCGCCCTGGCGCAGCAACTGCACCTCTTTGCTGCGGTGCTTGCCGGCTTCGGCAAAGCCCAGGCGCTTCAGCCAGCTGCCCAGGCGCGCGCCGACGGCTTCGTCGACCGCAAACTCGAGGAACTCCACGCCGTCATAGGCACTGGCCGCTGGCGGGGTGAACAGCACGCCAGGCTCGATCGCTGTGTTTTCCTGCTCCAGGCGCAGGCGGGTCTGCTCTTCAAGGTACAGCAGCGAACGCAGGCCGTCGGCGGCATTCTGCCGGGGTGGCGCGGCGCGGAAGCCGTCATTGAAGATTTCCAGCGACAGCGGGCCACGGTAGCCAGTGGCGAGGATCGGCGCGAGGAAACCGGCCATGTCCATTTCGCCCTGCCCTGGGAAGCAGCGGAAGTGGCGGCTCCACTCCAGCACGTCCATGGCCAGGATCGGCGCGTCGGCCATCTGCACGAAGAAGATCTTGTCGCCGGGAATGTCGCGGATCGCGCTGGGGTCGCCCTTCAGCGACAGGGTGTGGAAGCTGTCGAGGATCACCCCGAGGGAGGGGTGGTCGGCCTGGCGTACCAGGTTCCACACTTGCTGGTAGGTGTTGACGTGGCGGCCCCAGGCCAGGGCTTCGTAACCAATGCGCAGGCCACGCTTGCCGGCATGCTCGCCCAGCAGGCGCAGGTCGTCGACCAGCAGCTGTTCATCGCCCAGGGCATCGGCCTGGACGTTGCTGCACACCAGCACCAGGTCGGTGCCCAGTTCCTGCATCAGGTCGAACTTGCGCTCGGCGCGGTCGAGGTTTTTCTGCAGGCGGTCGCGGCGGCAGCCTTCAAAGTCGCGAAACGGCTGGAACAGGGTAATGGCGATACCCAGGTCAGCGCACATCTGGCGTACCTGGCGCGGGCTGCCGGCGTAATAGAGCAGGTCGTTTTCGAAGATCTCGACGCCGTCAAAACCGGCGGCGGCGATGGCTTCGAGCTTTTCCGGCAGGGTGCCGCTCAAGGACACGGTAGCGATCGAACGCTGCATGGCGGGAGTTCCTTTTTGTTAGAGGATTACGGTGCCAGTCAGGTAAAAAACCACTGTCACAGTTTATGGCACGATCGATTATTCGCAGGTAAAGTCGTCGCTTCAATCTCTTTGTACGGAATGGTTAGTTTTGCGTTCGATTATCGCACAAAACCCGTTTTAGCGAATTGCCAGTCCGCTGGCCCGTGGTCAACATGAACCACAGACGCAGGCACACCGACCGTTGCCTCCTGCCCCTGAAACCTATGGCGGAACCTGCGCAAACAACAATAACAACGGAGACAACCATGGCTCACTCCAGCTCTCAAGCCAAGAAAGCGACCGCCAGTGGATGGATAGGCTCGGCCCTCGAGTACTACGACTTCTTCATCTACGCCCAGGCCGCTGCGCTGATTTTCCCGCAGATCTTCTTCCCCAACACCGACCCGAAAATGGCCATCATCGCCTCGCTGGCCACCTACGGCGTGGGTTACCTGGCCCGCCCGATCGGTGCCTTCGTGCTGGGCCACTGGGGTGACACCCGCGGCCGCAAGAACGTACTGCTGCTGTGCATGTTCCTGATGGGCCTGTCGACCATGGCCGTGGGCCTGCTGCCTACCTACCACGACATCGGCTTCCTCGCGCCGGCCTTGCTGGTGGTGCTGCGTCTGATCCAGGGCTTTGCCGTGGCCGGGGAAATTTCCGGTGCCAGTTCGATGATCATGGAGCATGCGCCATTCGGCCGAAGGGGCTACTACGCCAGCTTCACCCTGCAAGGCGTGCAGGCCGGCCAGGTGCTGGCTGCGGCGGTGTTCCTGCCACTGGCCTATTTCATGCCTAGCGAAGCCTTCAACGACTGGGGCTGGCGCATTCCGTTCCTGATGAGCGCCTTCGTACTGGTGGCCGGTTTCATCATCCGTAAGGAAGTGCACGAAACCCCGGCGTTCGTGAAGGAAGAGAAACAGGACAAAGTCGCCAAGTCGCCAATCAGCGAAGCCTTCCGCCACAGCTGGAAGCACATGGTGCTGGTGATGTTCATGGCGCTGATGAACGTGATCCCGGTGGTGGCCACTATCTTCGGTGCGGCCTACGCGGTGCAGCCGGCCTATGGCATCGGTTTCGACAAGAGCGTGTACCTGTGGATCCCGGTAGTTGGCAACATCGTCGCGGTGCTGGTGATTCCGTTTGTCGGCAACCTGTCGGACAAGATCGGCCGTCGCCCGACCATGATCGCCGGCTGCCTGGGCTCTGGCCTGCTGGCCTTCGTCTACCTGTATGCGATCAGCATCCAGAACGTACCGCTGGCCTTCGCCGCTTCGATCGTGATGTGGGGCATGGTTTACCAGGGCTACAACGCGGTGTTCCCAAGCTTCTACCCAGAGCTGTTCCACACCCGCTACCGCGTTTCGGCCATGGCCATTGCGCAGAACGTCGGCACCATGCTGACCGCCATGCTGCCAGCGCTGTTCGCCCTGGTTGCCCCGCCCGGCTCGGACAACATCCCGCTGGTGATCGGTGGGTTGGCCTTCTTCATCACCTGCGTGTGTGCCCTGGCGGCCTACATTGCCCCGGAAACCCACCGTTTGACGATGGAAGACCTGGGGAACCCAGAGGCCAAGCCGATGGCGAAGGAAGCCTATGAGGCCAGCCGTAAAGGTAGCTTTCAGGCGGTGAGCCACTGATAGATTGCAAGGGGCTGCTCTGCAGCCCCGGCATCTTCAGCCCTGAACCACGTCCTGAAGGCGAGCCCAAAGCCGCTCCACATCCCCCCGCTCGGTCGGCAACGCCCCGATCGACACCCGCACCATCCACCGCCCATCCAGCGTCGCCGGCGTCACATACGCAGCCCCGGAAGCATTAAGCCGCTCGGCCCAGCCCTTGGTATGCGCATCCAGCGCCTCCCCTTCCAGCCCCGCCGGCCGATGGCGAATGCACAAGGTCTGCAGCTGCACCGGCGCCAGCACTTCCCACTCTGGCGCAGCCCCAACCTGCCCCGCCAACCACTGGGCATTGTCCAGGTCACGCCGCAGCCGCGCCTGCAACGCCTCAACCCCCTCGCTGCGCAACATGAACCACAGCTTCAACGCGCGGAACCGGCGGCCCAGCGGGATGCCCCAGTCACGCAGGTTCTTGACCTCGCCATCAACTGCCGATTGCAGGTAGCTGGGGTTGGTGCTCATCACCCGGATCAGGTGCTGCGGATCGCGCACGTAGTAAATGGAGCAATCGAAGGCCACACCCAACCATTTGTGCGCATTGACCACCACCGAATCGGCCAGCTCGATGCCATCCCACATCCAGCGGCACTCAGGCAGGATCATCGCCGAACCGGCCATGGCCGAGTCCACATGCAGCCACAGGCCATGAGCCTGGGCGATTTCGCCGATCGGGCGCAGTGGGTCGAGGGCGGTGGTGGTGGTAGTGCCGGTGGTGGCAACTACGGCGCAGGGCTGGTTGCCAGCGGCCAGGTCCTGCTCGATCGCCGCCTGCAACGCCTCTGGGCGCAGGGTATAACGTTCGTCGGCGGGGATCAGGCGGATGTTGTCGCGGCCAAAGCCGGCCAGCAGCGCGGCCTTGTCCACCGAGCTGTGGGCGTGGGCGCTGACATACACGATCAATGGCTTGGCTTCGGCCTGCAGGCCACCGCGTACCAAGGCGTAGTCGGTGGCGCGTTCACGGGCGCTGATCAGCGCTACCAGGGTGCTGGTCGAGGCGGTGTCCTGGATCACCCCACTCCATTGGCCAGACAAGCCAAGCAGCTGGCGCAGCCAGTCGAGGGTGGTTTCTTCCAGCTCGCTCAGCGCCGGGCTGGATTGCCACGACAGGCCCAGTACGCCCAGGCCAGTGCTGAGGAAGTCACCCAGTACCGAGGACAGGGTGCCGTTGGAGGGGAAGTAGCCGTAGAAGTCCGGGTGCTGCCAATGCGACAGGCCGGGCATGACCAGCTGGTTGACGTCGTCGAGGATGGCTGCGAAGGGTTCACCTTGCTGGGGAGCATGTGCGGGCAAGGCGGCCTTGAGGTAGCCGGGCTCGACCTGAGCCATGACCGGGCGTTCGCCGACGGTTTGGCGGTAGTCGGCGATCAGGTCGATCAGTTGGTGGCCGTATTGGCGGAATTGTTCGGGGGTCACTTGGCGGCTCCTGTGGTTCATCCACTGCCTGTGCCGGCCCTTTCGCGGGCTTGCCCCCAACCCAACGTATCTAAACCCATTAGTAAAAAATGGTGATGCAGTGGGTGCTGGCC
>NZ_JBDJLK010000078.1:0-25825 GCF_039673335.1 Pseudomonas sp. TWI929 | reverse complement strand
CCAATCTTGTGTTCTAATTCCGCGCCGGGCTCTGGGCCCCCCCCCCCCCCCACCCCCGCCACTCGATCTTTCAGTCAGGCATAAAAAAACCCGCCAGAAGGCGGGTTTTTTTGAAAGCTAAAAAGCTAGATCGACTTAGGCGATCTGAACTTCTTCAGCCTGCATGCCTTTCTGGCCGCGGGTAGCGACGAAAGTAACAGCCTGGCCTTCTTTCAGGGTTTTGAAGCCGTCAGCTTGGATGGCTTTGAAGTGCACGAACAGGTCGTCGCCCGACTGAGGGGTGATGAAGCCGTAGCCTTTCTCATCGTTGAACCACTTAACAACACCGGATTGACGGTTGGACATTTTTCTGTCTCCTTGGACAATTTGATAACGGTCAGGAAAAACCCTGGCCGGGACTGAGCGCAAAGAGAGCAGAAAATTCAGCGATGGGCCGATCAGGATCGTGCATCAAACTAGAGATTCTCGGTGTCACGTGCAGCACAGTGGCGCCACCTTACCCCACTTTCCACGAGCTGCCAATGGTCTGTGAACGCTTTACGCAAATTCGGATCGGCGGCGGCTGCAGCCCCCGTCCGGCGCGGGATGAGGCAGTGGAACTTTAACCCGGGCGCCGGGACCGGTAATATGCGCGTCTGGATTTTCCCCTCGCAACTCTTCAGGACACCCCGCCATGAGCATCAAATCGGACAAGTGGATTCGCCGCATGGCGCAGGAACACGGCATGATCGAACCGTTCGTCGAGCGCCAGGTGCGCGGCGAGCAGGACAGCCGGGTGATCTCCTTCGGCGTCTCCAGCTACGGCTACGACGTGCGTTGCGCCGACGAATTCAAGGTGTTCACCAACATCAACTCGGCCACTGTCGACCCGAAAAACTTCGATGCCGGCAGCTTCGTCGACATCAAGAGCGACGTGTGCATCATCCCGCCAAACTCTTTCGCCCTGGCGCGCACCGTCGAGTATTTCCGCATCCCGCGTGACGTGCTGACCATCTGCCTGGGCAAGAGCACCTACGCCCGTTGCGGCATCATCGTCAACGTCACCCCGCTCGAGCCCGAGTGGGAAGGCCATGTGACGCTGGAGTTCTCCAACACCACCACGCTGCCGGCGAAGATCTACGCCAACGAAGGCGTGGCACAGATGTTGTTCCTGCAGTCCGACGAAGAATGCGAAGTGTCGTACAAAGACCGTGGCGGCAAGTACCAAGGCCAGCGCGGCGTCACCCTGCCGCGTACCTGAACCGACAGGCGCGGGGAATTCCCCGTGCTATTGGCACTCCAACGGAGTAACGTCGGTGTACATGATGTGCACCGGCTTTCGCCAGGAGCAGCCAATGAAACTCCACCCCGCAATCAGTGCCAAGCTGGCAGGCCTGCAGCCCAATCACGTCGGGTTGTTGCCCTGGTCACTGCTGGCGCACCCGCAACCGCTGCAAGCAGGGGGCGTGCCGCACCAGCCAGACCCTGATACCCCGCAGCCACCAGACCCCGGTGAAGCGCCACCCATGGAGCCGGGCGAGCCAACCTTGCCTGACGAGCCACCACCTGCGCCCGTGGCCTGATTGCCGCCCCAGCGGCGTGCCTGATCAGTTACCCAGCAAGTAGCCGCTGCGGCATAACTGTTCGCCAGCGACATGGGCGATGACCATGCCGGCGGTGGCCATGCGCCGTACGCTGCGTGCATACAGCAGCCCGGGTTGGCTGTTATGCACGGCGGTTACCCGGTCGCTGAGCGGGTCGATGACTTCGGCAATCAACTGGCCTGCCTCAAGGTGCTGGCCAGGTTTGGCGTGGTACACCAGCAGCCCACCCAGTGGTGTAACCACCGGCTCGACGGCGGCCAGCGGTGTGGCCGGGCAGCGCAAGGCGGGCAGGGTAGCAGCGGTGCCTTCGATAACGCCAGCGTGGATCAGGAAGTCGAGGATTGCCTGGCAGTCCTGGCTGGCCAGGTCATGGCTGACATCGGCCTGGCCACGCAGCTCGACGGTGACCGAACAGCAGCCCAGCGGGATCGGGAAGCGCTTGCCGAAACGTTGCTGCAATTGCCACCAGACCAAGCTGAAACATTCATCGAACGACTGCCCGCCCGAGTCGGTGGCCAGCAGGCTGGCCTGAGCCCCCAGGTAGCGGGCCAGCGGCTCGATCTGCGGCCAGGCGTCGGGTGTGGTGTATAAGTGCTCGACCGCTTCGAAGTCGCAGTGCAGGTCCAGCACCATGTCGGCATCGCAGGCCAGGCGTTGCAGGATCAGGCGCTGGGCCTGCAGTGGCGTGCGCGCGGGGTGTGCGTCCAGCCCCCGGCGCAGGTACTCACGGATCAGCGCAATGTTGTGCGCCGGGTCCTGGGTCAGGTGCTCTTCGATCTGGTCGCCGATGCTGTCCGACAGGTCGACGAAGTTGCGGTTGAAGTTCTCGCCGCTTTGCAGTTCGAAACGCCCCAGTGGCGCGTCCAGCAGCACCTGCTCCAGGCCGACCGGGTTGGCCACCGGCACCAGGATGATCTCGCGTTGCAGGCGCCCTTGCTGCTCCAGCTCGCCCAGCCGGCGCTTCAGGTGCCAGGCCACCAGCATGCCTGGCAGCTCGTCGGCATGCAGCGAGGCCTGGATATAGACTTTGCCGCCACCGCGGGGGCCGAAGTGAAAGCTGTGCAGTTGGCGGGTAATGCCCGGAACGGGTGAAAGCAGGTCGTGGGTTGAATGGTGCATGGTGGTCCTGGCTGCGTGGCGAATGCGGTCTGCGACACGGGTCGGCACAGAGATAGAAGCATAGATTTGTCGGGTGTGCCTCATTGCAGGCTTGTTAAACCTGCACTGGCCCTGTGGGCGCGGGCGTGCCTGCGAACACCGGCGCAGCCGGTGCCAGGCACCGTGTCGCCTGCTTCGCGGGCACGCCCGTTCGCACAGGGATCACCCCGCTATTATTTACCAGGCACCAAGGTCAAGCGCTGGTTGCCATACGCACGCCCGAAGTTCTGCTGCTGCAGCGGCATGCTCATGAAGCGCCCTTTGAGCCATGCATCCAGCCCGTCACTGTAATGCGCACTGGCCGGGTTGCCAGACTGGCCGCTGCTGGTCAGCACCTGCAACGGTTCGGCCTGGCCGAAATCAACGATCATCCGCGCCGAGGCTGGCAGGTGTGTGTCGAAGTCGCTGCCCCAGGCGTACGGCGTCAGGGCCAGGGTAGTGAAGTCGCCGCCTGCGGCCAGCGGCGAACGGCCAATGGCATCGCCAAGGCCATGGTAGGCCGGTGCCGGCCAACGGTACTGGTGCAGCTTGCCCCACTGCCAGGCGCGGCGGTCGGCACCCAGTTGTGCGGTACCGGCATCCACTGCGCCCGCCAGGCTGCGAGCGAGGATAGCTGGCTTGTCTTCCTTCTGCGGGGTACTGCGGTCATCCCAGAACGGGCTGTCGTCGCGGCCCAGCAGGTGATCGGCCTGCGCCGAGAACGACAAACGCGAATTTTTGACGAACGCCTGCCAGGCTGGGCCGGATTCCGGGCCCAGGTCATCGAGGAAGGTCTGCCGTGCCACTTCCTGGAGAAACAGTTCGTACAGCGCAGCATCTGCCGACACCGGGCTCAGGCGGCCGTCAAAGGCTTTGAGCCGGGCCAGTGTATCGCGGGCCTTGTCGCGCTGTGCTGCGGGCAGGGCATCAATCGCCTGTTTGAGCGGCTGGGCCATGCCGGGTGCGTCGAACATCTGCTTGAGCTTGTCGGCCAGCAGGGTCACCTGATCGTTCTGCAGGGCCATCAGGCTGCGGCTGTCGTGGCGGCCATTGCCGGCCAGCTGGGCCAGGCGCTCGGCGCGCTCGGGGTAATACCATGTGCTGGACAGTTGCATGCCATAGCCGCGTGGCAGGCTGCGCTGGTTGGCATGGCCGATCCAGCCGGCGGGTGGGTCCTGGTCGTAGGGGTGCAGCATCGGGTCAGCATAGCCATCCCAGTCATAGCGCCCTTCCCAGCCCGGCGAAGGCAGCAGCCCTTGGCCTTCGCGGCGATTTGGGTAGCGACCACTGACTTGCCAGCCGATATGCTCGGGTTCAGCGAACACGAAGTTCAGAGCAGCGGCTGTCACTTCACGGGTGCTGTCGAACGCCCGCTCCACGTTGCTGGCCCGGGTCAGGTTGAACAGCGCATCCAGGCTGCGGTCGCCCTTGAACTGCGGCAGGTTCAGCGCCAGGCCGAGGCTGGCATTGTCTGGCTGGGCCAGCAGGGTGCCGTGGCGGGTGTCGTACATCACTTCGCGCAGCGGCCGCTGGCCACGGACAAAGAAGGTTTCGCTGCGGGCGCGGGCCGGCAGCCATTTGCCGTCGGCCAGATAGCTCAGCTGGCTGCCCTGGCGGCGCAGTTGCTCCAGGTACAGGTCCTGGTTGTCGGCCATGACTGCGCTGCTGCTCCAGGCCAGCTTGCCGTTATAGCCGGCCAGCACGATCGGCAGGCCGGGCAACGACAGGCCGGCAACCTGGTACTTGCCGGTGTGGATCTGCACCGGGCTCAGGGCCCAGATGGCGCGGCTGTCGCTGGCCAAAAGGCTCTTGCCGCTGCGGCTGCGCTGCGGGGCCAGCGCCAGGTTGGCCGAGCCTGGGCTGCCGAGCAGGTCGAGGTCGGCCAGCTTCTGGCTGGCAGCTGCCAGGGCGGGCAGCCCCGGCAACTGGCTGGCCAGGTTCAGGCCCTTGAGCTTGTCCACTTCGCTTTCTGCCAGCGGCTCGTCCGGGGCCCCAGGCAGCAGCCAGGCCAGCTTGTCGCTGCCGGCTTTCTGCGCCAGGGTCAGGGCGCTCAGCTCCTCCTGCAGGTTTACCGACTGGCTGAAGGCATACAGGCTGAAGATCAGCGCCGAGTCTTCAGGCTTCCAGTATTCCGGGCGATAGCCGCTGTTGGCCAGGCCGGCGGGTAGCTTGTCGCGGTAGCGGAACAGGTAAGCGTTGACCCCGCGAGCATACACTTCGAAGAAGCGCTTGAGCCGTGGCGATGCGTCGGCGTACTGCTGGGCGGCACTCTGCTTGAGGTTGGCGGCGCGCATCAGGCGGTCGATGTCCAGCGCTTCGCTGCCAGCCAGTTCGGCCAGGCGGCCCTGGGCAAGCAGGCGCATGGCGACCATCTGTTCGATACGGTCGCCGGCGTGCACATAACCCAGGCTGAACAGCGCGTCATGGAAGCTGCTGCTTTCGATCAGCGGCGCGCCCATTGCGTTGCGCCGCACCGAGACGTTCTGTGCCAGCCCCTTGAGCGGCTGCACGCCGCTGGTCGGTGGCACGCTGTCCTGGTAGCCGCCCGTCTGGCAGCCGGCCAGCCCGAGCATGCCGAGCAGCGTGGCAGCGGTTGCGAACCGCAGGCGGAAGGGAGGAAAGGCGGGGGCGGCCATGACAAGGGCTCCTGCAAGGCGAGGCTGGTTTGGAAAGGCGCTAAGGTAGTAAGCGCGCAGGCGCCATGCAAGGTCCCCCGGCGCTTTATTTGCCGGCACCGGCACAAACCTTGAAATGCTCGGCCACGGCGTCGGAAAAGTGCGTGCAATTGATGCGCGCAAAGCGTTGGTAGTCACGGCTGACCGCGAACGCCGAGCCCGGCATCAACAGCACCTTGTGCTGTTCCAGTCTGTGCATGAAAGGTTGCAGGTCTGCCAGGTCGGGGTGGTAGACCCACAGGAACATGCCACCTTGCGGTGTTATATCGAACTGCCAGCCACGCGCCAGCAACAAGCGCTGGGTTTGCGCCTGCTGGCGGATCAGGCGCTGCTGCACGTCATTCATGTGCCGGGCATAGGTGCCATCGGAGAGGATGGTGTTGACGAAGCGTTCGCAAAACGCCGGGACGGCCACGCAGGTCAACAACTTCAGGCGTGTCAGCGGCTCTATCAGGTCTGTCGAGCAGGCGATGTAGCCCACCCGCAATGATGCGGACAGGCATTTGGAGAAGCTGCCGATATAGATGACCCGCTCAAGGTTATCCAGTTCGGCAAAGGTCTGGCGCACGCCTGGGCTGAAGTCGCCGTAGACATCATCTTCGACCACGAAGAAGTCATGCTCCACCGCCAGGCGCAAGACACTGAAAGCATTGTGCGGGCTCAGGTTGCCGCCGGTCGGGTTGTGGAACGTGCTGTTGCAGAAGAATGCCCTGACCTTGTGTTTGGCCAGGTGGTTTTTCATGTCCGCCACGTCCGGCCCGTCCTGGGTACGGCGGACCCCGACCACATGGCCGCCGGCCAGCTGGATCAGCTTGATCAGGTTGCCATTGCCGGGCTCGTCGACGAACACATGATCGCCTGGCTTGATCAGCAACCGCGCCACCAGGTCCAGTGCTTGCGTGGCGCCCAGCGTGGTCAGCAACTGCTGCGGCCGGGCATCGACACGGGTCAGGCGTTTCAGGTGCACGCACAACTGCGTGCGCATGGGCAGGTAGCCCTGGATATCGCCATATTCAGCCAGCGAACTCTGTTCCAGCCGCGCCGTGCGCCGAATAGCCTTGGCCAGCAGCTCGGTGTCACGCCAGGCGGGCGGCAGCCAACCGCTGCCCAGTTTGGTGTAGTGCTGGCCACCCTGCAGCAGTTTGAACAGTGGGTCGCCGGC
Source organism: Pseudomonas sp. TWI929 (assembly GCF_039673335.1). Classification (NCBI taxonomy): domain Bacteria; kingdom Pseudomonadati; phylum Pseudomonadota; class Gammaproteobacteria; order Pseudomonadales; family Pseudomonadaceae; genus Pseudomonas; species Pseudomonas sp. TWI929. The sequence goes on along the minus strand of NZ_JBDJLK010000078.1, from coordinate 19,268 downwards.
CATTGCGCTAGGGGCATCCAGCGGAGCTGCCTGCCGGGTGTGGCTGGCTACGAAATAGCCGCGACCGGGGACTGCCGTCAGCACGCCCTCGCTGACCAGCCGGGCATAGCTGGAGACAACGTCGTGGTAACTGCAGGCGCCCGTTGCAGTCAGCTTGCGGATCGACGGCATGCGCTGCCCGGGTAGCCATTCGCCGGCTTCAAGGCGCTGTTTCAACTGGTCATGAAGGCTTTGCGGGCGCATGTCGGTTCCAGCAGCTGTTAGAAAAATTAGCCTAACAGTTAAGCAGAAAGTGCGTCGACTGTTCGCGTTTCAGGGCGCGGCAGATGCCACCATGCACCTGTCGGCACTTTTCGCGATACCGAATCGACCCGTCCACCTACCGTGAGCACACGCCATGACCAGCACACTTCCGCGGCGCACGTACCTGTATTTCACTGCGCAGTCGATCAACCTGACCACTGCCGTGATGTCCGTGACCATGGCGGCGATCGTCGGGGCGGCACTGGCGCCTGCCGCCACGTGGTCCACGGTACCCTATGGTTTCCAGTTTCTCTGCCTGATGCTGGCCACCTACCCGGTCTCCAGGCTGATGAGCCGTATTGGCCGCAAACGCGCGTTCATGCTGGGCTCGATACCGTTGGCAGTGTCCGGCATCACGGGCTATCTAGCCGTGCAGTACCAGCACTTCCCGACCCTGGTCATCAGCCATTCGGCATTGGGCATCTATATTGCGTTCGCCAACTTCAACCGCTTTGCCGCCACCGATAACCTGGCCCAAAACCTGAAACCCAAAGCGCTATCCCTGGTCGTGGCAGGCGGGGTGATCGCTGCCGTGGTCGGGCCAGCCCTTACCGAGTGGCTGCGCGACATTGGCGGGTATCCGCTGTTTTCGCTGTGTTACGCCGCGTTTGTCGGCTTGGCGGCAATGTCCTTGCTGATAGCTGCATGCCTTCCCAGCGATGCCGCAAAGGCAAGCCATGAACGTGCGGCAAGGGCGGCCGGCGCGGCCTCGGAGCCGCTGAGCCCGGTAGTGGTCGTAGCCATGGCGGTTGCCGCGCTGGGCTACGGGATCATGAACTTGCTGATGATTCAGGCGTCGATGCACATGAAACACATGCATGAGGACTTTTCCGATGTGCGCCTGGCGATCCAGTGGCATGTGGTTGCCATGTTCGCACCGTCGTTCTTTACCGGTGCCATCATCCACAAACTAGGGGTAAGAACCACCATCTGCGCAGGTCTGGGCCTGTTGATCGGTTGCACGGCGATGAACATGTGGTCGCACAGCTACGCGATGATGACCCTGTCGCTGATAGCCCTTGGCCTTGGCTGGAACCTGACTTACGTGGGGGGCGGGGCACTGTTGGCGCAAGCACTGCAAAGCAGCCCGGCAGCGATGCAGATGCAGGGCAAGAACGATCTGGCCATTGCGGTTTTCGCCACGGTAGGTGCGTTCAGCCCATCCCTGTTGCTGGGTACGGTTGGCTGGGACGGTACCAATGCCATTTGCATGGCCCTGTGCTTCGTGCTGTTGCTGGCTACCGCTGGGCTGCTGCAGCGCAAGGTAGCAGGGCCTGCCGGGGCCAACTAGCCGAGGTGGCCCGCCACCGGCTCACAGCGAGGCCCTGCGAGGCCCCTGTGCGGGCCGCGCAGGTGGCGCTCAGATCAGGCGCCGTGGCACTTCTTGAACTTCTTCTGGCTACCGCACGGGCATGGGTCGTTACGGCCAACGTCCTTCAGGGCGTTGCGTACCGGCTCCTGGTGGCCGTGGTTGCAGTGCGGGCCGTGTACATGGCCATGGCCATGATCGTGCTGGTGATCATGATCGTGGTTGCAGTCTGGGCCATGAACGTGGGGTTGTTGGGACATTGCAGGGTTACTCCAGTTTGTGATCGCCGGGGATTATCTCACCACTGCGCGACAAGTGCAGGTCCCGATGGAAGAGTAGCCCGGTCGCCAGCTCGCCCTGCAAGGTGTAATGCAGCGGTTGCTCGCTTTTCAGCAACTTGGCCAGTGGCTTGAGGTGCTGCCACAGGTTGGTCCGCGCGGTGATCTTGAAGGTACGTCGGGCATGCCCACCCACGCTGCGCCATACGCTGGTTTCATCCTGTACCAACAGCAGGTCGTTGAGGCGTACCGCATACGACAGGTTGCGGATGAACAGGCGGCTGTCATTGGGGTTGTCGACCCGCAGGTGCAACACGAACTCCTGTTCCAGCAACCTGGCCTTGACCGTCTCGACTTTGACCAGGCGCACCTCGGGTTCGCGCCAATCGTCACCGCCCCAGCTGGCGCAGCCCGCCAGCCAAGCCATCAGGGTGCCGAGCAGCAGCAGGCGGGCGCGGGCAATCATGTTCAGCTACCCACGTAACTGGCGCAGCATTTCTTGAACTTCTGCCCGCTGGCGCAGGGGCAGGGGTCGTTGCGTCCGGCCTTCAGCCCCACCGTGGGGTCGATGAAGTACCAGCGCCCGGCATGCTGGACGAACGCCGAGCGTTCGCGGTGCTGGTGATCACCCTCCTGGTCGTGCCAGCGTGCGGTGAAGGTGACAAACCCGTGTTCTGGTTGGCCGCCCAGCACTTCTGCGCTCTCCACCTCCAGGCCCAGCCAGGTGCTCTGGGCGCTCCAGGCGGCCATGGCGGCGCGGTCCAGGCCGGCTTGCTGAGCCGGCAGGGTGGTGGCTACCAGGTAGTCGACCAGGCCCAGCACATAGGCACTGTAGCGTGAGCGCATCAGCGTCTGGGCATCGGGTGCCGGGGTGCCGGCATGGTAGTGCCCGCAGCAGGCATCGAGCAGGTTGCCACTGCCACAAGGGCAGACCGAGACACTCATCATCACCACCAGTACTTGCCGAAGTTTTGAGGGTTGGCCCAGAACTTGGCGTTAAGCCAGTCCGGGACCTGCTTGTAATCATGTAGATCATAGGTGAACAGCCTCAAAACCTGCTGGTCACGGCGGAATTTCTCGCTGGCCGACAGCGCCAGGGCGAAAAAGTCGGTGTCCTGCCAGCCGCAGGCGGCCAGGTCGGCCAGCACGGCGACCCGGCTGGCATTGAGGTTGCGAATGCCGCCGAGCAGTTCCAGGCCAGTGCGCTTGGGCAGGTGTTCGAGGCAGTCCACCAGTACCGCCAGATCAAAACGCTGGGCTGCCAGTTCGGCCGGCAGCGGGCCAGGGGCGGCAGTGGCGATGGTTACCTGTGGGTGCGCCTGGACGAAGGCGTCCAGCGCCGGAAAGCGCGTGCCCACCAGCAGCAGGCGTTGCGGGGTGAAGCGCTCTAGCAGGGCCGCCAGAGCCTGCTGCGGGGTGCGTTGGGAGAAACCTTCGGTCATTGCCATTCCTCATTGAAGTCGTCCAAGACTAGCGGGCCGCAGCGTGCGGGCAAAGAGGCATGTGGCCGCGTCGTGGCTTATTGCTGGCAGGGATGGAATGCGCGGTCTTTACTGCCATTGATCGGCCTTATGCCGATTCCCCCTTGGAGATGCAATGAAATGAGCATAGTACGCACAGCGTTACCCCTGGTACTGCTCACCAGTGTGTTGACTGGTTGTGCAGGTTTGCAAAAAACCGACTGGCCGAAATGTGCCGCCGTCGGGGGTGTAGGCGGCGCAGCCCTAGGCGCCATCGAGAGTTCCACCTGGGCTGGCTGGGGCGCGTTGCTGGGTGGTGGCCTGGCGGCGGGCTATTGCTGGGCCCATGGCGATGGTGACGAGGATGGCGACGGCGTGCCGGACAGCCGTGACAAGTGCCCGGGCACCCCGCGCGGCGTGCAGGTCGACGCCAACGGCTGCCCGCCGCAACCGGCTGCGGTAGTCGAGGAAGTAGTGGTACAGAAGGAAGAAGTCATCGTCATCCGCGACGTGCACTTCGAGTTTGATTCTGCGCGCCTGACCGCCAGCGACAAAGAGCGCCTGAATACCATTGCCACGCGTCTGAAACAGGAGGCGCCATCTGCCCGCCTGAGCGTCAGCGGTCATACCGACAGCGTCGGCTCCGACAGCTACAACCAGAAACTGTCCGAACGCCGTGCCCACTCGGTGACCGAATACCTGATCGAAAGCGGTGTGCCGCGCAGCAACTTCGTTTCGGTGGTCGGTGCTGGTGAAACCCAGCCTGTTGCGGATAACGCCACGGCCGAAGGGCGTTCCATGAACCGCCGTACCGAGATCAAGATCCAGCGGTAATACGGCGTGCGCCCGTGCCTTGAGCAGTGGCGCGGGTGCGCCTTCATGCCGGTCAGCCGTTAGTGGCCAATGACACAGGAGCATTCAGCATGAGTGTGACGTCGAAGGCGGCACTGCCGCTGCTGGTGGCTGCCAGCCTGCTTGCGGGCTGTGCCACTCACAGCGATGGCAGCGCGCCCCTCAACCAAAGGACATGGCCTATCTGCAGTTTGCTGGGCGGCCTGGCTGGTGGCGGTCTGGGCGCCATCGAAAGTTCAACCTGGGCTGCTGCTGGCGGCGCTTTTGGCGCCGTCGCCGGGGGCCTGATCTGTTACGCCCAGGATGGTGACGAAGATGGCGACGGTATTTTCGACCGCCGCGACTATTGCCCCGATACCCCTGCCAACACCCCGGTCGACCATATGGGCTGCCCGTTGAAGCAGTACCCCGCGCCACCCCCCGCCACTGAAGCTGAACTCACGCCAGAGGTGATTATCCTGGATGACAACGGCGCGGTAATGTTCGCCTTCGATTCCGCCGAGCTGACCCCGGCGGCCCAGCAGCGCCTGCAAGGCCTGGTAGCGAAACTCAATGCGCCGACGGTGGCCAAGGTAAGCGTGGTCGGGCATACCGACAATGTGGGCTCCGACAGCTATAACCAGGCGCTTTCCGAGCGCCGTGCCAGCAGTGTCGCCGAGTTCCTTATCAGCCAGGGCCTGGAGCCGGGCAAGGTCACCAGCCAGGGGCGTGGTGAAAGCGAACCTGTCACCGACAACGAAAGCGAAGAGGGCCGCACGCGCAACCGACGGGTGGAGCTGCACCTTAACTGAGCGGTGCTGGCGCCTGCCTTGGCATTGCAGTTAATGTTGCTTGCACGGCCCGCTCGAACGGGCCGTCTCGACATAACAACAATCAATAGGGGCGGGTATGAAGTTCATCCTGGGCCTGGGCAAGGTCCTGACGGTCGCTTTCTGGGGTGTGGTGTTGTTCAATCAGTTGATGCCACAACCTTTGCCTTTCAATCTGCTGATCAACGCCACCGGTATCGCCTTGCTGGCACTGCACCTGCTCGAGGTGCTGTTCTTCAACCGCAGCTTGCGCGGTCGCAGCCACCGCTGGTTTGACCGTCTGCAGATACTCTTGACGGGCATCTTCCATGTCATGTCCATTCCCCGTGCGCAGGAGGCGCCGCGCAATGCGTAATCTGATGTTGCTGGCCATATTGGCCGCTCCCCTGGCCCAGGCCGAAAGCCTGGTGGTCGCCAGCAATTCCATGCTGCGCCTGCCCGACAAGTCAGCCAGCGTGCATCTTCAGCACCTGCGTGTCGCTGATGCGGCAACCCTGCTGCTGCCCGCCACGCTTGCAGAATTGAAGGTTGACCAGTTGGAGCTAGGGCGTGATGCGCGTATCGCCATTGCACCTTCCGATAACCCGTTGCTGATCGAGGCGCGTAGCGCGAGGTTGGCTGAGGGCAGCGAATTCAGTGCACCGGGGGCCGCAGGCTCCTACCAACGGGCAGCCCGCTCGGGGCGCAGCCTGGACCTGAAACTGGTTGAAGTGGATGCCGAGCGGGTGGCGATCGATGCCCGCGGTGGCGCCGGCGCGCCGGGTTACGTGGGGCTCGATGGTGCCAACGGCCAGGCCGGTGGTTGCACCTGGGGCCAGGCCAGCCGCGGTGCCAATGGTGATGACGGTGGCAACGGGCACGATGGCGCACCGGGCGGGCGTATTCGCCTGAGCTTGCCGCAGGGCTTCCCGCAGGAGCGCATCGTGGTGCGCCTGGACGGCGGCGCACCGGGCAAGGCCGGGGCGGCAGGCAAGGCAGGGAAAGGCGGGGCGAGCAAGGGCTGCCTGGTGTACCGCACTGCCTCCGGGGCCAATGGCCAGCCGGGGCAGCCGGGCCAGCCTGGCTTGGCGGGGGCAGCGGGCGAACTGATCCTGCAGCGTCTCTGAGCCTCACTGCGATCCCTTGTAGGAGCACCCCGGCAAGGCCGCTCCTACAAGGGCCGCGTAAAGCCTGTCAGATCATCAGGCGCGAGCTGGCCGCTGCGACCACGGCCAGCCCCAGCAGCAGGTTGATACCGACCATCCGCCGAATCCGCCCCAGCACTGCCGCACCCGCCGGCCAGTCCTCGGCCTGTACCGCTGCCTTCAATTCCGGCAGCAGCAACGCCTGAATGCGCATGAACAAGGCAAACATGGCGATCCCTCCACCGATCATAACCTGCACGTACTTAGGCGCGGTCTCGAAACCGCTGAAGCGCATGTGCAACATGCCGATACCACTTATCGCCAAAACGGCCACGGCCAGCCAGACCCAGCCGAAGAAGCGTCGGAAAACTTCCACCCACAAGCGCAGCCGCGCAGGCCCTTCAAGGGCTGCAACCGTTGCCGGGCGCAGCACCAGCCAGGCGAAGAACATGCCGCCGACCCATACCAGGGCGGCCAGAACATGCAGTGTGTAGGGCAGGGCAAAGGCGAGCATCCGGATCTCCATGCGGCACAAAGGGCAATAGCGGGGTATGATAGCCGCCCCATGCGAAACACTGAAAATATATCCAGCCCTCCGGGCGCCTGCAGACCATGATCAGCAACGAACTCAAAGCCACCATCCAGGGCGCCTACTCGCGTTTTCTCGAAGCCAAGAGCCTCAAGCCGCGCTATGGCCAGCGCCTGATGATCGCCGAAGTGGCCAAGGTACTTGGCGACATCGCCTGCGACGATGAAGGCCGCCGTGCCGGCGAGCCTGCCGTGGTGGCGGTGGAGGCGGGCACCGGTACCGGCAAGACGGTAGCCTACAGCCTAGCTGCCATTCCAGCCGCCAAGGCCGCCGGCAAGCGCCTGGTGATCGCCACCGCGACCGTGGCCCTGCAGGAGCAGATTGTCTTCAAGGACCTGCCCGACCTGATGCGCAGCAGCGGGCTCAACTTCAGCTTCGCCCTCGCCAAGGGCCGTGGCCGCTACCTGTGCCTGTCCAAGCTCGACATCCTGCTGCAGGAGGGCCACGCCCAGTCGGCCACCGCCCAGCTGTTCGAGGAAGAAGGCTTCCACATCGAAGTCGACGAGCGCAGCCAGAAGCTGTTCAACAGCATGATCGAGAAGCTTGCCGGCAACCGCTGGGACGGTGACCGCGACAGCTGGCCCGAAGCCCTGGAAGACCAGGATTGGGCACGCCTGACCACCGACCACAGCCAGTGCACCGGCCGCCACTGCCCGAACTTCCAGCAGTGCGTGTTCTACAAGGCGCGCGAAGGCATGGGCAAGGTCGACGTGATCGTCACCAACCACGACATGGTCCTGGCCGACCTGGCCCTGGGCGGTGGTGCGGTGTTGCCCGACCCGCGCGAAACCATGTATGTGTTCGACGAAGGCCACCACCTGCCAGACAAGGCCATCGGCCATTTCGCCCACTATTCGCGCCTGCGCTCCACGGCCGACTGGCTGGAACAGACCGCCAAGAACCTGACCAAGCTGTTGGCCCAGCACCCGTTGCCCGGCGACCTGGGCAAGTACATCGAGCAGGTGCCCGAGTTGGCGCGGGAAGTGCGTACCCAGCAGCAGTTCATGTTTACCCTGTGCGAACAGGTTGCCGACTTCCGCCCCAGCGAGGACACCGAAGGGCGCGAGCGCCCGCGCTACCGCTTTGAGGGTGGCGTGGTGCCAGAGCAGATCCGTGAAGTGGGCATCGAATTGAAGAAGGGCTTTGCCCGCCTCAACGACCTGTTCACCCGCCTGGCCGACCTGCTCAAGGAAGGCATGGACGGCGAGGTCGACATCGGTATCGCCAGCCACCAGGCCGAGGAGTGGTACCCACTGTTCGGCAGCCTGGTCACCCGTGCCCAGGGCAATTGGGAGCTGTGGACGGCCTTTACCGCCGAAGACCCGGAAGACAGCCCGCCCATGGCCCGCTGGCTGACCTTGGCCGAAAGCGGCGCGCTGTTCGATATCGAAGTCAACGCCAGCCCCATCCTGGCCGCCGAAATGCTCCGCCGCAGCTTGTGGAGCGTGGCTCATGGTGCGCTGGTAACCTCGGCGACGCTGACCGCGCTGGGCAAGTTCGACCGCTTCCGCATGCGCTCGGGTTTGCCGCGTGATGCGGTCACCTGCGTGGTGCCCAGCCCGTTCGTGCATGGCGATGCCGGCCTGCTGCGGGTCCCTGACCTCAAGGCCGACCCACGCGATGCGGCGGCGCACACCGCAGCGATCATTCGCGAGCTGCCAAACATCGTCGAAGATGCCCGCGGCGCACTGGTGTTGTTCTCCTCGCGCAAGCAGATGCAGGACGTGTTCGACGGCCTGGACCGTGACTGGCGCAAGCTGGTGCTGATCCAGGGCAACCTGTCCAAGCAGGAAACCCTCAACAAGCACAAGGCGCGGGTCGACGATGGCCAGCACAGTGTGCTGTTCGGCCTGGCCAGCTTTGCCGAAGGTGTCGACCTGCCTGGTGCGTACTGCGAGCACGTGGTCATCGCCAAGATACCTTTCTCCGTGCCCGACGACCCAGTCGAAGCGGCGTTGTCAGAGTGGATCGAGGCCCGTGGCGGCAACCCGTTCATGGAAATTGCCGTACCCGACGCCTCGCTGAAGCTGATCCAGGCCTGCGGCCGCCTGCTGCGTACCGAGCAGGATCGCGGCGTCATCACCTTGCTCGACCGGCGCCTGGTCACCCAGCGCTACGGCAAGGCTATTCTCAATGCGCTGCCGCCGTTCCGGCGGGAGATTTCCTGACCGCCGGAGCACTTGCTCCGGCGCGTTGTCCATTACTCAGTCGTGGGCCATGACGGCCCTGAAAGAGAGCCCCAGCCTTATGGTCCGCCGTACCCTGCCCGCCGTTTTCGCCTTGTTGTTCAGCTCGCCTTTGCTGGCTGGGCAGCAGACGCTGTTCAGCTTCGTGCGCCCGGCCTCGGTGGTCAACGTGGCGACTGAGGATGCCAACATGCCGCAATACAACGCGGAGCAGACGGCCGAGGGCGAGGTATTGCGGCGGGTGGTGTTCAACCCAGCCCAGCGGCCGACCCTGCGCCTTAGCCCGCAAGGCGGGGTGTGGGACTGGTCCGCCGGGCAGTTCCTGACCTTGCGCCTGCAAAGTGCCATGGACTGGGCGCTGACCGTGGATGTCGCGGTACAGGGCAGTGATGGCCGTACGCTGACCAGCCGCATCGACCTACCGGCCGGCCCGGCACAAACCGTGATGATACCGCTGACGGCCAGCTCGCCACTGAGCCAGGGCATGCGCGCCGGCCCGCCGATGCCCTGGAATCATGGCGGCCAGCGCTTGCTGCTGACCAGCAGCGTCGGCGCGGTCGACCTCACGCAGGTGGCCTCGGTCAGCCTGAGCATCCCCAACCCCAAGGTGGCGCAGAACCTGCTGATCGAACGGGTGGGCATCCAGGATGACGACCAGGCCTACCAGGCGGCCTACCACGAACTGATCGATGCCTATGGCCAGTCGTCGCGCGGCAATTGGCCCGAGAAGGTTGCCAATGACGAGCAGCTAAAGGCGGCCGATACCCGTGAACAGCAACAGCTCAAGGGCTGGCTGGCAGAGCGTGGCAAGCAGCAACTGGACGCTTATGGCGGCCTGCTGGCCGGCCAGGCATTCGAGGCCAAGGGTTTTTTCCGCACCGAAAAGCGCGACGGCCGCTGGTATCTGGTAACGCCGGACGGGCACCCGTTCTATTCCCTGGGGGTGAATGCCGTGGCCGCCGATGGTGGGCGCACCTACGTCGCTGGGCGGGAGGGCATGTTCAAGGCCTTGCCGGGCGAAGGCGATGCACTGGCCGCGTTCTATGGTGAGGGCAACAATGACGATGGCAATGCTTCGTCACAAGGGCGCAACTTCAAGCAGGGCCGCTGGTTCGACTTCTATGCGGCCAACGTGCAGCGCACCTATGGCAAACCTTGCCCGCCCGCGTCAGAGGGGCAACCTGCAAACTGTCCACCACTGGTGCTGGACGCTGCCCGCTGGCAGGCACACGCGCTCGACCGCCTGCAGGCCTGGGGCTTCAACACGGTCGGCAACTGGAGCGAGTTGGCCCTGGGCCAGGCCAGGCGCATGCCGTACACCTTGCCGCTGTCGATCGTGGGTGATTACGCCAGCATCAGCACCGGCATGGACTGGTGGGGCAGCATGCCCGACCCGTTCGACCCGCGTTTTGCCATGGCCACCGAACGTGCGGTGGCGATTGCCGCCCGCGACCACCGGGATGACCCTTGGCTGATCGGCTATTTCGCCGACAACGAGTTGGCTTGGGCCGCCCCCGGTAGCGACCCCAAGGCCCGTTACGGCCTAGCCTACGGCACCCTGCGCCTGACTACCGATGTGCCGGCCAAGCGCGCCTTCCTCAAGCAGTTGCGCGACAAGTACCGCAACCAGGAGGGGCTGTCCAAGGCCTGGGGCATTGAACTGGCTGCCTGGGAGCTGATGGAAGACCCCGGTTTCGAGGCGCCGTTGCCCAACCCGGAGCACCCGGAAATCGAGCGTGATTACCAGCACTTCCAGCAGGTGTTCGCCGAGACCTATTTCAAGACCATTGCCGATTCGTTGAAGTGGCATGCGCCCAATCACCTGCTGCTCGGCGGCCGTTATGCCGTCAGCACGCCGGAGGCGGTCAAGGCCTGTGCCGAATACTGTGATGTGCTCAGCTTCAACTTCTACACCCTCAAGCCGCAGGACGGCTACGACTTCGCGCGCCTGGCCGAGCTGGACAAGCCGGTGCTGGTGTCCGAGTTCCAGTTCGGCTCACGTGATCGCGGGCCGTTCTGGCCAGGGCCACTGGAAGTGGCGCGGGAAGAAGACCGCGGCCCGGCCTACGGCAACTTCCTCAAGGCGGCCCTGGCGCAACCGATGATCGTTGGCGCGCACTGGTTCCAGTACCTCGACCAGCCGGCCAGCGGTCGCCTGCTTGATGGCGAGAACGGTCACCTGGGGCTGGTGGCGATCACTGATATGCCGTACTCGGGGTTTGTCGATGCGGTGCGCAAGAGCAACTTGCAGGTCATGGCCCAGCTGCGCACCGAACTGGAAAAACCGGCGCCCTAAGCTCCGCTGTACGCGCTCTTACAGGGATTGCGTTCGCAATGGGTACCATCCATCGCCACCACCCAGCCCAAGCCAGTTTGCAAAACGCCAAACTACTGAAACAATGCACACCTTTTTTGGATATGGTCGTACGGAGAGCAGCGGGTGCAGATCCAGGGTCACTATGAGCTGAAGTTCGAAGCGGTGCGCGAAGCCTTTGCTGCGCTGTTCGAAGATCCCCAGGAGCGTGGCGCGGCGCTGTGCATCCAGGTGGGCGGCGAAACCGTCGTCGACCTGTGGGCCGGCAGTGCCGACAAGGACGGCCAGCAGGCCTGGCACAGCGACACCATCGCCAACCTGTTCTCCTGCACCAAGACCTTCACTGCCGTCACCGCCCTGCAGCTGGTCGGTGAGGGCAAGCTGGCCCTCGACACCCCGGTGGCCAATTACTGGCCCGAGTTCGCCCAAGCCGGTAAACAGTCGATCACCCTGCGCCAGCTGCTCAGCCACCGCGCCGGGCTGCCGGCTATCCGTGAGCTGCTGCCCGCCGAAGCCCTGTATGACTGGCAGGCCATGGTCGATACCCTGGCGGCCGAAACGCCGTGGTGGGCACCCGGTAGCGAACATGGCTATGCCGCCATCACCTATGGCTGGCTGATCGGCGAACTTATCCGCCGCGCCGACGGCCGTGGCCCCGGGGATTCGATCGTGGCCCGCACCGCCCGCCCGTTGGGCTTGGACTTCCATGTTGGCCTGGCAGATGAAGAGTTCCACCGCGTGGCGCATATCGCCCGCGGCAAGGGTAACCCCGGGGATGCTGCTGCGCAGCGCTTGCTACAGGTGACCATGCGCGAGCCCGAGGCACTGTCGACCCGTGCCTTTACCAATCCGCCAGCGATTCTGACCAGCACCAACAAGCCCGAATGGCGGCGTATGCAGCAGCCAGCGGCTAATGGCCATGGCAATGCACGCAGCCTGGCCGGCTTCTATGCCGGGTTACTGGACGGCAGCCTGCTGGAGTCCGAACTGCTCGACGAGTTGACCCGCGAGCACAGCCTCGGCCAGGATCGCACCTTGCTCACCCAGACCCGTTTCGGCCTGGGCTGCATGCTCGACCAGCCCGATGTGGCCAATGCCACCTTTGGCCTCGGCGCCCGCGCCTTCGGCCACCCTGGTGCCGGCGGCTCCGTCGGCTTTGCCGACCCGGAGTACGATGTGGCCTTCGGTTTTGTGGTCAATACCCTAGGCCCTTATGTTCTGATGGACCCTCGCGCCCAGAAGCTGGTACGTGTCCTTGGCAGTTGCCTTTGATCGGGTAGCGCGAGTATTGCTTCACCCCTTTGATTATTCTGACTGTCAACATCTGAAAGGGTGTTGGCAAAATTTATTTCTATTTCATGGTGTATCGCTGATGTCTTCACATAAAACCTTAGCACTCGCCCTGTGCCTGACCGCCGTTACCGGCTGCGCCAGCCACAACTCGGGAGGCGCCAAGGAAGGCAGCTCCAGCTGGTGGCCTTTCGGTTCGGACAAGGTTGCCGAACAGGAAGTGAAGGCAGCTGTAAGCGAAAAAGTGGCAAAGGCCGAAGCCAAGCCTGAAAGCACCAGTCACTGGTGGTGGCCGTTTGGCGGTGACGACAAGCAAGCCAAGGGGCCGGTCGTGCCGAAGATCGACCAGAAGGCCACCCAGGCCTGGCTGGACGAGTACGAGCCCAAGCTGCGCGAAGCGATCAAGGACAGCAAGCTGGAGCTGGAGCGCCGCGACAACGTGCTGGCGGTGACCATCCCGGTGGACAGCTCGTACAACCCTGACCGCCCCAACATGCTGCTGCCAATGACCCTTGGCCCGATCACTCGCGTGGCCAAGACCGTCGAAGGCGATACCAAGACTGCCGTGCTGGTGCTCGGCCATGCTGACAGCAGCGGTGTTGCTGCTGCCAACCAGAAGCTCAGCCTGGAGCGCGCGGCTTCGGTGTCGGCCATCTTCCGCCTCAGCGGCCTGCAGCGTGACCGCTTGACCCTCAAAGGCATGGGCTCGGAAATGCCGCGCGCCGCCAACGACAGCGCCGAGGGCCGTGCCCTGAACCGCCGTGTGGAAATGCTGCTGACGCCACAGAACACCATGGTCGCACTGCTTGCCAAATACCAGCAAGTTGCTCCGGCACGGGCGCCGATGGTAGCGATGCAGGATGCCAAGGCGCCTGCCGCCAAGGTGGCCGACAGCAAGCCGGCTACCAAGGCCGTAGCGAAAAAACCTGCGGCCAAGGCCAAGGCACCTGCCAAGACCACCGCCAAGAAAAAGGCCGCGCCGGCCAAGCCCGTCGCCAAGAAAGCTACTGTTGACAAGAAAGTAGCTGCCACCAGCCCTGCGAAGACCAACTGATCGTCAAGGAACGCAGCAATGACCCAAACCCTGGCCGATATGCGCCGCGACTACACCCGCGATGGCCTGGCTGAAGCCCAGGCCCCGGGGGAGCCGTTCGCCTTGTTCCACCAATGGTTTGCCGATGCGGTGAAAACCGAGCAGGTGCCGGTGGAAGCCAACGCCATGACCTTGGCCACTGTGGACGGCGAAGGCCGCCCGCATTGCCGTGTGTTGTTGCTGAAGGGGCTCGATGAGCATGGTTTTACCTTCTTCACCAACTATGACAGTGCCAAGGGCCAGCAACTGCAGGCCAACCCGTTTGCTGCCATGACCTTCTTCTGGCCGGCGCTGGAGCGCCAGGTGCGCATTGAAGGGCGGGTGGAAAAGGTCACGGCGCAGGAATCCGACGCCTACTACCAGGTGCGCCCACTGGGCAGCCGCCTGGGGGCCTGGGCTTCGCCGCAAAGCCAGGTGATTGCCGGGCGTGAGGAGCTGGAGGGCCTGGTCAAGGCTACCGAAGCGCGTTTTTCCGATACCCAGCCGCATTGCCCGGAGCATTGGGGTGGCTACCGGTTGCTGCCTGAGCGTATCGAGTTCTGGCAAGGGCGGGCGAGCCGCTTGCATGACCGCTTGAACTACCGGTTGGTCGATGGGCAATGGCTGCGGGAGCGGCTGGCGCCTTGATATCCTGGGGCGGCTGCGCAGCCCATCGCGACACAAGGCCGCTCCTACAGGAGATCGCAACCCCTGCAACTGGTGCGATCCCTCTGTAGGAGCGGCCTTGCGTCGCGATAGGGCCGCAAAGCGGCCCCAAAATCTACCCAGCTACCCCGTATACCCCGCCGCCTCCCGCTCCAGCCACCCCGCCAGTTCCTTGCGTTTCACCTTTTCCACCCGCGCCTGCTCCAGCCTCTGCAGCATGTACGCGCGCTTTCCAGGGTCCACCCCAGCTATCGACAACGCCAGGTCACGGTCCATCCAGCGGCGCATGCGCACATACAGCCACCAGTGGAAATACAGCCCTGCAACGGTGGTGACCACGACGATGAAGTAATCCATGGTTATCCTTGGTCTGACTTGAAAGGCTCTGGGCACAGCCGCGCAGGCTGTACCCAGGCTGAATGAAAACAATTTTATTACGTCTGTACCGTGACAGCCGTCAAAGCACAGCGTCTAATATGCACCTGACTTATGGAGACCTTACCCATGCGTAAATCCGCTTTGCTGGTGGCGACCTTTACCACCATGTCGCTGTTGCTGGGGGGCTGTGCCTCGAGCCTGACCGGTGACAGCTACTCCCGTGATGAGGCCCGCCGCGTGCAAACCGTACGCATGGGCACCATCGAATCGCTGCGCCCGGTCAAGATCGAAGGGACCAAGACCCCGATCGGCGGTGGCGCTGGCGCCATCGTCGGTGGCGTTGCCGGCAGTGCCGTGGGTGGTGGTCGTGGCAGCGTCGTTGCCGCCGTGATCGGTGCCGTTGCTGGTGGCCTGGCCGGCTCCGCTGCCGAAGAAGGCCTGACCCGCACCCAGGGCGTCGAAATCACCGTGCGTGAAGACGACGGCAGCATGCGTGCCTATGTGCAGGCCGTACAGCAGAACGAAATCTTCCGCGTTGGCGACCGTGTGCGCATCATGACCGTCGACGGCACCAGCCGCGTCGCGCACTGACCGTAGCGCAACAAAACAAAACCCCGACATGGCTACTGCCAGTCGGGGTTTTTTCATGCACCAGCCAAATCAAGCTGCGCTGGGTTTGCGGCTGGCCATGGCGGTGACGGCATAGCCGATTACAGCGGCGAAGAATGAACCGGTCAGAATGCCCATGCGGTCCATGCCTGCGTAATCACTGCTACCCGGTACGAAGGCGAGTGAGCCAACGAACAGGCTCATGGTGAAGCCGATGCCGCAGAGTATCGCGACCCCCAGCAATTGCCCCCAGCCGGCACCGGCTGGCAACGCGGCCAGGCGAAGCTTGACTGCCACCCAGGTCAGGCCGAAAACACCCACGGTCTTGCCTAGCAGCAGGCCGACCGCAATGCCCATGGGTACCGGGTGGGTGAAGCTCTCTACGGTCACGCCAGCCAGTGACACGCCGGCATTGGCGAAGGCGAACAGTGGCAGGATGGCGTAGGCAACCCAAGGGTGCAGAGCGTGTTCAAGGGACAGCAATGGCGAAGTCTCGGCATTGCGTGTGCGTAGCGGAATGCACAGCGCCAGGGCAACGCCGGCCAGGGTGGCATGCACGCCACTCTTGAGCACGCAGACCCACAGGATCAAGCCAATGACCATGTAGGGTCCAAGCTTGACCACGCCCAACCGGTTCATGGCCACCAGCACCACCAGGCAGGCTGCAGCCAGCAGCAGCGATACGCTCGACAGCGTGCCGGAGTAGAACAGGGCAATGACGATGATCGCGCCTAAATCGTCGATGATCGCCAGGGTCATCAGGAACAGCTTCAGTGACACTGGCACGCGCTTGCCCAGCAGGGCCAGTACGCCGAGGGCGAAGGCAATGTCGGTGGCGGTGGGGATTGCCCAGCCGGCCACAGCTGCCGGGTTGTCCCGGTTGATGAACCAGTAGATCAGTGCCGGTATCACCATGCCGCCGATAGCGGCTGTGGCAGGCAGCACAATCTGAGAGGGTTTGGACAGGTGGCCGTCGACCACCTCGCGCTTGACCTCAAGGCCGATGAGCAGGAAGAACAGGGCCATCAGGCCGTCGTTGATCCACAGCAGCAACGGCTTGGCAATATTAAGCGCACCGACCTGGACGGCGACGGGGACGTCGAGCAGGCCGCTGTACAGGTAGGACAGAGGCGAGTTGTTGATGACCAGCGCCAAGACGGCTGCGGCGATCAACAGCAGGCCGCTGGCGGCTTCGAGCTGGAAGAATCGGGTGAACAGGCTACGCACGGGCTATAGGCTCTCCATGAGCAGTTTACGAATGGAACGGGCATACACCCTAGCCTGTGCAGATATGCTTTAAAACAAAAACTATATTCGTTTTTGTTATATGGTGTTACTGGCTAGGCTGGAGGAAGCCTAGATGCAGTTTGGGAAGGGCGGGGGAGGGGAAGTCTGATGTTTGGGTTGGATTTTTCTGATGCTTTTCAGGGCCCTTTCGCGGGTTTACCCGCGAAGAGGCCCTGGCAGGCAATAAAGGCTCAGAGGCCGAGCATATCCCGCGCCACCGCCTCGGCAATGCGAATCCCGTCGACACCCGCCGACAGAATCCCGCCTGCATAACCAGCCCCTTCACCCGCCGGGAACAGCCCCTTGAGGTTCAGGCTCTGGTAATCCTCACCGCGGGTAATCCGCAGTGGCGACGAAGTGCGCGTCTCGATCCCGGTCAATACCGCATCATGCAGGTTGTAGCCCTTGATCTGCCGGTCGAACGCCGGTAGCGCCTCGCGGATCGCCTCGATGGCGAAGTCCGGCAGGCTTGGCGCCAGGTCGCCCAGGGTCACGCCTGGCTTGTAGGACGGCTCGACACTGCCCAGCGCGGTCGATGGCCGGCCAGCAACGAAGTCGCCCACCAGCTGCGCCGGTGCCTGGTAGTTGCTGCCGCCCATCACGTAGGCATGGGCCTCCAGGCGCTCCTGCAGTTCGATGCCGGCCAGCGGGCCGCCCGGGTAGTCGCGCTCGGGGTCGATGCCGACGACGATGCCGGAGTTGGCGTTGCGCTCGTTACGCGAGTACTGGCTCATGCCGTTGGTCACCACCCGGCCCGGCTCGCTGGTGGCGGCGACCACGGTGCCGCCCGGGCACATGCAGAAGCTGTACACCGAACGGCCGTTCTTGGCGTGGTACACCAGCTTGTAATCGGCGGCACCGAGTTTCGGGTGGCCGGCGTACTTGCCCAGGCGCGCCTTGTCGATCAGGGTTTGCGGGTGCTCGATACGGAAGCCTACCGAGAACGGCTTGGCTTCCATGAACACGCCCTTGGCGTGCAGCATGCGGAAGGTGTCACGGGCACTGTGGCCCAGGGCCAGGATTACATGGCGCGAGTGCAGCTGCTCGCCGCTCTCCAGCACCACGCCGGTCAACTGGCCATCGTCGATCAGCAGGTCGGTGACCTTCTCCTGAAAGCGCACTTCGGCACCGAGGGCAATCATGTCCTGGCGCATCTGTTCAACCATGCCGGTGAGGCGGAAGGTTCCGATGTGCGGCTTGTTGATGTAGAGGATCTCGTCTGGCGCCCCCGCCTTGACGAACTCTTCAAGCACTTTGCGGCCGTGGTGCTGCGGGTCCTTGATCTGGCTGTACAGCTTGCCGTCAGAGAAGGTACCGGCGCCGCCTTCGCCGAACTGCACGTTGGACTCGGGGTCGAGCACGCTCTTGCGCCACAGCCCCCAGGTGTCCTTGGTGCGCTGGCGCACTTCCTTGCCACGTTCGAGGATGATCGGCTTGAAGCCCATCTGTGCCAGCAACAGGCCGGCGAAGATGCCGCACGGGCCGAAGCCGACCACGATCGGGCGCTCCTGCAGGCCTGCAGGGGCCTGGCCAACGAACTTGTAGGTTACGTCCGGTGCCGGGCCGATGTTGCGATCGTCGGCGAACTTGGCAAGCAGTTCGGCTTCGTTGCTGGCTTCCAGGTCGATGGTGTAGATGAACAGCAGTTCGCTGTTCTTCTTGCGCGCATCGTAGCTGCGCTTGAACAGGTTGAAGCTGAGCAGTTGCTCGTCGCGGATGCCCAGGCGCTGGACGATGGCATCACGCAGGGCTTCGTCGGGATGGTCCAGGGGCAGCTTCAGTTCGTTGATTCGTAGCATGGCAGGGTCCAGTATCCCGGCCATGGGCGGCCGGCGGCTTTACACAAACCGCCAAGTATAAGCTGTTCGCCGCCCCGACTGGCAGGATAAAAGCGCCCGGTGATCAGTTGTCGCGTGCGCCGCCGTAGTAACCGCAGCCCTTCAGGGTCTTGCCATCGACGTGCAGCTCGGCGCGCAGGTGATGGATGGCGCCGGTGGCGCTGTCCACGCAGCGTTGCGGCGCGACCCACAGTTCCACGTGCTGGCCGTTGGCTTCGCTGGTCAGGGTCAGGCCGCCGCCGGGTACTTCTTCTTCAAGGAAGGGCAGCGGCAGGGGCTCCTGGCCAACGCGGTTGAGGACCATGCCCTTGCCGCTGGCCTTGATGTCCCAGTCCGGCTCGTGGCCGTTGGCGCGCAGGGTCAGTTGCTTGAAGTTGGGGTCTTCACAGGCGCGGGTGGAGGGCTCCAGGCGATACAGGCGGCGTACTTCCAGCTGGCCGTCGTTGTTGGCCTGCTTGCTACCGGTAAGGCGGCCACGGACGTCGGCGAACAGTTTGTCGTTGGCGTCCTTGGCGAGGTTGGCCGCCTCTTGCAGGATGCCGGTGGCGGCGACGTCGTTGATCACGAAGGTGCGGTTTTCGCCGCAGGGTTTGAACAGCAGCTGGCCACCGGCGGCGCGCAGCTCGCCCTGCATGCGCGTGGTGCCGATGTTCGGGTCGCTAGGGGTGTCAGCCATTAGCTGGCAGCCGGCGAACACGGGCAGCAGGGCAGTGAGCAGCAGGGTGGGGGTGAGGCGCATGATAGGGCGGGCTCCGGGATCTTTGCCAAAGAGCTGGCCACGTTACTCAGGCTGGCGACGGATCTCAAGTTAATGGTTGCCAGTGCCGGCCCTTTCGCGGGTAAACCCGCTCCCACAGGTACGGCGCCAGATTCAAGCATGGTGCTATCCCTGTGGGAGCGGGTT